>CALFNC010000173.1 GCA_937902605.1 uncultured Acidobacteriota bacterium
GGAGGCGAGGCTCGTCCGGGGGGACACCCTCGTCCGCGCCAAACGGATCGGATACGTCATGGGATCTGGTGACGAGGTCCCCGAGGCCCTGCGCCAGCTCGGTCTCGAAGTGACCCTCCTCTCGGACGAGGAGCTGGCCACCGCGCCGCTCGGACGCTACGATGCCATCGTGGCGGGCGTGCGCGCCTACAACACGAGGAAACGCCTCGCCACCGTCCAGTCCCGGCTCCTCGATTACGTGAAGGACGGCGGGACGTACGTCGTCCAGTACAACACCAGCCAGGAGCTCGTCACGCCGGACGCGGGCCCCTTCCCGCTGAAGCTTTCGCGCGACCGCGTCACCGTCGAAGAGGCTCCGGTTCGGCTCCTCGACCCGGACCACCCGCTGCTTTCCGTCCCGAACCGAATCGGTCCAAGGGACTTCGAGGGCTGGGTCCAGGAGCGAGGGCTCTACTTCCCGGGAAGCTGGGACGAGCGGTACGAGGCGCTCCTCGCGATGGCCGACCCGGGCGAGAAGGAGACGAAGGGAGCGCTCCTCGTAGCGCGGCACGGCAAGGGGACCTTCGTCTACACCGGACTCGCGTTCTTCCGACAGCTCCCCGCGGGTGTCCCGGGGGCCTATCGCCTCTTCGCCAACCTGGTGTCTGCCGCGAAGAGGTGAAGGCGAAGCCCTCCCTCCGTCCCGAGGACGCCGGGGACCGGCCGCCGTTCGGACGGAGCTGGGGAGTCCTGTATGTCGGAGTGCTGCTGAACCTCGCGCTCCTCGTGGTCCTCTTCTCGCTTTTTTCGAAGGCGTTTCGTTGAAGACAGCCGACTGGCTGATCCTCGCAGCGACGCTCACTTTCATTGTCGTTTATGGTACGTGGAGGACGCGCCGGCAGCGGGATATGAACTCGTTCGTCCTCGCTGGGCGCTCCCTCCCCTGGTGGATGGTTGCCCTGTCGGTGATGGCGACCCAGGCCAGCGCCATCACGTTCCTCTCCGTGCCCGGACAGGCGTTCGCGGACGGCCTCCGGTTCGTCCAGTTCTACTTCGGCCTCCCGCTCGCGATGGTCGTCCTCTGCATCACGGTGGTGCCGATCTACCACCGGCTGAAAGTCCTGACGGCGTACGAGTACCTGGAGCGGCGATTCGACGCGAAGACAAGAGCGCTGGCTGCCGGGCTCTTCCTCGTGCAGCGGGGACTGGCCACCGGGCTGACGATCTACGCCCCGGCGGTCGTCCTGTCGGTCCTCCTCGACTGGCCCGTCTCGGTGACCACGGCAGGGGTCGGCCTCCTCGTTGTCGTCTACACCGCGACGGGAGGCTCCAAGGCCGTGAGCGTCACCCAGCTCCAGCAGATGCTCGTCATCCTCGCCGGGATGGGCCTGGCGCTGGTGGCGATCCTCAGGCTGCTTCCCGCCGGGGTCTCGTTCTCCGAGGCGGTCGCGGTCGCCGGAGTCTCGGGAAAGCTGAACGCCGTCGACTTCTCCTTCGACCTCTCCAATCGGTACAACTTCTGGTCGGGGCTGATCGGCGGTTTCTTCCTGGCCCTGTCGTACTTCGGTACCGACCAGTCCCAGGTTGGCCGGCATCTCTCCGGCCGCTCCGTTACCGAGAGCCGGCTGGGTCTCCTCTTCAACGGCCTCGCGAAGGTCCCGATGCAGTTCCTGATCCTCTTCGTGGGAGTGATGGTCTTCGTCGTCTTCCTCTTCGTCGCCCCGCCGGTCCACTTCAACCCGGTCGAGACCCGACGTCTCGCCTCGGGGCCCCTGTCGGCGGAATACGCGAGGGGAGAGGCGGATCACCGGGCGGCCGTCGATGAGCGGCGAGAGGCCGTCGGCCGATTCCTCGCGGCGCGCCGGAGTAACGAGCCGTCAGCGGTCCAGGTGGCCCGGGAGGAGATCCGAGCGGCCGGGGGGCGCTACGACGCGGTCAGGGAGCGGGTGGCGGCGCTCGTCCGGAAGAGCAACCCGCTTTCCGACGGCCGCGACACGAACTACGTCTTCCTCCGGTTCGTCCTCGAGCACCTCCCCACGGGGCTCGTCGGGCTGATCCTGGCCGCGGTCTTCTCGGCTGCGATGTCGTCGGCCTCGGCCGAGCTGACCGCCCTCGCCTCCACAACGGTCGTGGACGGGTACAAACGGTTCGTCTGCCCGGACGGGAGCGACGCGCACTACGTCGCCATGTCGCGCTGGGCGACGGTCCTCTGGGGTCTCGTCGCTGTGGCGTTCGCTCAGTTCGCGAGCCGTCTCGGCACCCTCGTGGAGGCGGTGAACGTCCTGGGGTCGCTCTTTTACGGGACGATCCTCGGGATCTTCCTCGTGGCCTTCTATGCAAAGCGGGTGGCGGGCACGGCGGTCTTCGCGGCAGCGGTGGCCTCGGAGGCCGCGGTCCTCCTCCTCTTCGCCTTCACGAGGATCTCGTTCCTCTGGTTCAACGTCGTCGGGTGTCTGCTCGTCGTCGCCCTGTCGATGGCGCTCCAGGCATGGAAGGGAGAGGCGGCCGGCCGTTCTGTCGAGCCGGCCGCCTGACAAGCTATTTCTTGGCTTTCCACTCCGCGATCAGCTTCTCGAGCGACTCCGTGCTGGGCTTCTCGGGAGAGGCCTTCGCGAGCTGGATCGCGTCCTCGCCGGCCTTCACGGCCTCGGGGAGCTTGCCGTCCAGCGCGAGAATCCGCGCCTTCCACGCGAGGTTCGTCCATCCCTTCTTGATGGTGATCGACTTCTCGGCGAGCGCCAGCGCCTCGGGGAAGTTGATCTTCTCGGTCGCGTAGTACCGGGCCACCGCGAGCGGAGTCTCCCAGTCGTCGATCTTCGCCTTCGCGACGGCCTCGCGCGCCTTCGCGACCGCTCGCCCCTTCGTGTCGACCTGGAGGGAGACCGGCACGGCCAGCTTCTCCCAGGCGAGGACCAGCCGGGCGGAGTCGGGGCCGACGTTCTGGAAGCCGATCTCGAAGCTCTCTCGGAGCTCCGCCGGCACCGGCTTCACCTTTACCCGTAGAACGTCGAGCCCCGGGTTGTAGTCGGTCCGGAACCAGAGGGCGGTGTCGAGGTTGAAGATGACGGTCCACTCATCCTTCCCGGGGATCGTCACGAGGGAGTAGGTTCCGGCGGCGAGCTTCTTCCCCTCGACCATCACGTCGTCTCCGAACGTGACCGTGGTCGCCTGGTTCGCCCCGGTTCGCCACGGCTTGTCGAACGGGACCAGCTCACCCCAGATCTTCCGTCCCTTGACGAGGGGCCGGCTGTAGGAGACGGAGACATCGGTCACGCCGATCGTCTGCGTGACGGTCTGCTTCGGGCTCGGAAATGGCGCCTGGAACTGGGCGAGGGCGGGGAGGGCCGAGACGGCGAGTGCGCCGAGGAAGGGAACGAGAGTACGTTTCATCGGGGCTCCTTTCATTGTTGAGAGTCGGAATCTACCGGATCACGGTCCGGTCCGGGCAATCGCGGTGGCGATCCGACCGGTCCCGGGGCCGTCCCGCCGATAAGACGGGAAGAGGAGCGATTCGCTCGCGGTGCAGTGCGCCGTCCGGGTAATGCAGGCGGGCCGGACCCCGCGCTCGAGGAGCAGCGCCTCGTTCAGGAGGGCGAGGTCGACGTGCCACCGGTCCTCCCGGCCCGGGACAACGGCCCCGTGAGGGAGGTCCCGATCGCGGAACGCGGCCCGGAGCGTGCCGACCACCTCCGGCCCGACCTCGTAGGACGGACCCGAGATCGAGGGGCCGAACAGGGCGTAGAGGGAGGATGCGGCGACGCCGCGGAGCGCCAGCTGGTCGAGGACCGCGTCGACGATCCGGAGCGCGGTCCCGCGCCAGCCGGCGTGGATGGCCGCCATCCACCCCCTTTCCGGGTCGGCGAGGAGCATCGGAACGCAGTCCGCGGTGAAGACGGTCAAGAGCCGCCCGTTAGCGCGGCTGATCACCGCATCCGCAACGCCGAGTAGCCGGTCGCCCCAAGGCTCCGCGACCCCGGCGGCCTCGAGCACGTCCCGGCCGTGGACTTGCGAGAGCCGGACCACCTCGGCCTCCGGCATTCCGAGCGACCGGGCCAGCGCCCGGGGGACCTCGGTCACACCGGCACGGTCGGAGACGATCTCGCGCGTCGTGAACCCAGCGACAAACCCGGGCGGCGCGTCCGGAAACCTCCCCGCGCCGTGCCCTCCGGCGGGACGATCGAGCCACACGACCCCATTCTAGAGGTTAGAATCGATCTCAAACGGAGGGAGCCCCGATGGCCGAGCCGGAAGGGGTCTGGACAGGGTATCTGTCGACGGCGCCGATGGCCGCCTACGAAGCGGTCCCCCAGATCGCGGAGCCCCCGTCCTGGTACCAACGGGTCGTGGCGACCGCGAGGCTGGCCGGATGAGCCGGATGAGAAGCATGCCCGGCGGCTGGACGCAGGAGGAGCGGCGCCTCCTCAATCGCCTGAAAAGCCCAGAGAAGATCCAGCGGTTCCTGGACGATGAGGTCCGCTACAACAAGGAGCCCGACGGCGAGACGTGTCGCTCCCCGAGGCGGGTCCTGCGCGACCGGGTCGCCCACTGCATCGAGGCGGCCTTCTTCGGGGCAGCCGCCCTCCGTCATCACGGCCGGTGTCCCCTCGTCCTGCTGCTCCGGGCCGACCGAGACGATGATCACGTCATCACCCTCTTCCGCGAGAGGAGCAATGCCGGCGCGTGGGGCGCGGTCGCGAAGTCGAACTACGCCGGCCTCCGGTTTCGCGAACCGGTCTACCGAACCCTTCGCGAGCTGGCGATGAGCTACTTCGAGCACTACTACAACGTCCAGGCGGAGAAGTCGCTCCGAGCCAGGGGCCGTCCGGTGGACCTCTCCCTCTTCGACCGGATCGGGTGGGAGCGCGCGGAAACGGACCTATGGGAGGTCAGCGAAGGGCTAGCGAACCGGCCGCTCATCCCCCTCCTGACGCCAGCTCAGACGCGTCGTCTGACGCGGGTCGATCGCCGCCTGGAAGAGGCGGGGTTGCACGGC
>CALFNC010000174.1 GCA_937902605.1 uncultured Acidobacteriota bacterium
ACGAGGCCGACGAGCCTCCCCTGAGCCGCGTACTCGCGGAGGTAGAGCGCGGTCACGACACCGAACGGCACCGCCACCAGGCTCATCAGGATCACCATCAGCACGGTCCCGAAGATCGCCGGGAAGATCCCGCCTTCGGTGTTCGACTCTCGCGGCTCGCCCGAGACGAACTCCCAGACCCGCGCGAGGTAGACGCCGACCTTGCCTGCCTTCGACAGGGCGTTCGGGGTGACGATCCGGACCACATCCGCCAACGGGAGCTCCTTGTCCTTCCCGGCCGCGTCCGTCACGACGACCCGGTTTTCCAGGAGGGCTGCCCTCTCGGTTTCGAGCCGGGCCCGAAGCTCCTCATACCGCACCTTCAGGTCCGCCGTCCGCTTCGCGCTCTCTGCACGGAGGGCCTCGGCGGCCGGCCCGGTCTCCTTCTCCCTCTTCTTCAGCTCGAGGCGCTCCTTCTCGAGCCGGGTATTGATCCGGCCGACGTCCCGCCTTTCCTCCTCTGCGAGGCGCTCGACGGCAGGACGGATCACGCCTTGCAGCTCACGAAAGGCCGCCAGAACGCCTCCCGGTCCGGCGGGAACCGGCTCTCCACCCTTGAGAATCTGCTTCAGAAATCCGTGGAAGTTCCCGTATTCCTGCCGCTCCAGGAGCAGAGCGTCCGGGGGGACGTCTCTGGAGACGATCGCCGATTCGTCGATCCAGCGGTAGTCCAGACCGTTCAGGTCGCGGTTCCCGATCTTCACCCGAATGCGGTCCCCGGCGGCCTTCGTCGCTCCCTCTTTCTCTGCGGCCTTCTCTCGCCCCAGGACCTCTCCGAGGACGACCCTGCCGTCCGACGTCCGAATTCGGATCAGCTCGCGCGGCCAGAAGATGTCGAGACCCTTCGCCCCCACGAGCCCGAGAAGCCCGCCGATCATCAGAAGGCAGACCCCGAGGCCCGCCCCGGTGAGCCAGATCATCGGGACTCCCTGGCGGAACATGAATCGGTGCAGCTTCCCGGCCATCAGATCACCGAGTACTTCTTGCGGAAGCGCTGGCGGAGGACCTCCGCGAGCGTGTTGACGACGAAGGTCATCAGGAAGAGCAGGAGGGCGCCCAGGAAGAGGACCCGGTAGAGCGTTCCGCCCTGCGGGGCCTCCGAGATCTCGACGGCGATGTTGGCCGCGAGCGTCCGCATCCCGTTGAAGGGCGACCACTCCATGATGGGGGTGTTCCCGGTCGCCATCAGGACGATCATCGTCTCGCCCACCGCACGGCCGAAGCCGACCATGATCGCCGAGAAAATCCCGGCCGACGCGCTAGGCAGGACGACCCGGACCGCCGTCTGCCAGAGCGACGCCCCGAGCGCGAGCGACGCGGCCTTCAGGTGCTCGGGGACGCTCGACAGCGCGTCCTCAGCGATCGTGAAGATGATCGGGATCACCGCGAATCCCATCGCAAAGGCGATGACCACCGAATTCCGCGTGTCGTAGCGCAGCCCGGCATGCTGGAAGAGCCACTGCTTCAGGTCCCCGGCGAAGAGCAGCCGGTCGGCCAGAGGTCCCAGCGCCGAGCACGCCCACACCGCGGCCAGGGAGAGGAGGACGATCAGGACGATCTCAGAGCCTGCCCGCATCCGCTTCCTCAGGTTGAACGGAACCAATTGGAAGAGGAAGACCCCTCCTAGGACGAA
Organism: uncultured Acidobacteriota bacterium; assembly: GCA_937902605.1. GTDB lineage: Bacteria > Acidobacteriota > Thermoanaerobaculia > UBA5066 > UBA5066 > CAIMWE01. Next base: position 1,673 of record CALFNC010000174.1, read on the forward strand.
GAGGGGCACCAGCGGGACTGATAGGAGCGTGGCCGTCGTCGCTCTCTCGATGAACGGGGAGAGCCAGAGGCCCGCGATGAACCCGATGACGACCGACGGGAGGCCGGCCATCAGCTCGACGGTCGGCTTGACGATCGCGCGGATCGTCCGGTGCGCGAACATCGACGTGTAGAAGGCGGCCGCGATCGCGATCGGCACGGCGAAGATCAGTGCGTATAGCGTCCCCTTCAACGTCCCGAAGATCAGCGGGACGATCGAGTACTTCGGCTCAAAGTCGTCGGTCGCTCCCGAGGACTGCCAGACGTAGGCGGGCTGGTCGTACCCTTCGTACGAGACCTAGATCGGAAGAGCACACGCCTGAACTCCAGTCACGCCAATATCTCGTATG
>CALFNC010000175.1 GCA_937902605.1 uncultured Acidobacteriota bacterium
AGCCGGGACGCCGAGGACTCCTCGACGAACAGCGAGTGTTGGCCCGATTCGCGGGCCTTCCGCTCGGCAGCCGCGGCGTTGATGGCTGAGTCGAGCCCCCTCTCCAGGGCCGCGCGTGACTTTCCCAGGGTGTCGAACGAGCCGGCGCGGACGAGCGCCTCGATCACCTTCCGGTTGTTGAGGCGGAGGTTGACGCGGCAGCAGAAGTCGGTGAGGGAGACGAAAGGCCCGCTCTCCGTCCGGGCTTCGAGGATCGACTGGACGGCCCCCTCGCCGACGCCCTTGACGGCCCCCAGCCCGAAACGGATCGCGCCGCCGTCGGTCGAGAACGCGAGGTCTGAGCGGTTCACGTCTGGCGGCAGGACGGGGATCTTCATCTCCCGGCAGCTGTTGACGTACTTCACGATGTCGTCCGACTTCCCCGAGTTCGCCGTCAGCGTGGCCGCCATGAACTCGACCGGAAAGTGGACCTTCATCCAGGCGGTGCGATACGCGAGGAGCGCGTAGACGACCGAGTGGGACTTGTTGAAACCGTAGCGGCCGAACGGGAGGATCAGCTCCCACAGCTGCTCGGCTTTCTTCTTCGGCGTTCCGGCGGCGACCGCCTTCTTGATAAACCTCTCCCCTTCCCCCTTCAGCTTCGCGTCGTCCTTCTTGCCGATCGCCTTCCGAAGCTGGTCCGCCTCGCGGGGCGTGTAGCCGGCGACGAGCCGGGCTGCGAGCATGACCTGCTCCTGGTAGACGAGGACGCCGTAGGTGTCCTTGAGGATCGGCTCGAGCTGCGGGAGCGGGTAGTCGAACTTCTTTCCGCGGCGCCGCTCGATGTAGACCTCCACCGTGCCCGCGTCGAGGGCGCCGGGGCGGTAGAGCGCGTTCACCGCCGAGAGGTCGTCGAAGACAGTGGGTTGGACCCGCCGCAGGAGGTCACGCATGCCCGAGGACTCGAACTGGAACACTCCGTCGGTCCGCCCCTCCGAGAAGAGCCGGAAGACCTCGGGGTCGTCCAGCGGGATCGACGGGAAGGACGGCTTGGTTCCAGTCCGTCGCTCCACCAGCAGGGCCGCGTCGTCCAGGATCGTCAGCGTGATCAGCCCGAGGAAGTCCATCTTCAAAAGGCCCATCTTGTCGACGGCCTTCATCTCGAACTGGGTCGTGATCTCTTCGTTGTTGTTCCGGTAGAGCGGGAGGAACTCGATCAGCGGCCTCGGGGCGATCAGGATGCCGGCCGCGTGGACGCCGGCATGCCGTGACACCCCCTCGAGTCGCTCCCCGAGGTCGAACAGCCGGCGATAAGTCTCGTTGCCGCTCAGCGCCTCCGCCAGCTCGCGGACTTCGCGGCGCGCTTCGGCCAGCGTCGTCGGCTTGCCGGGGTTCGCGGGGATCATCGAGCAGAGCCGGTTGACCTCGCCCAGGTCGACGCCCAGGACACGGCCGACGTCGCGGATGACGGCACGTGCCTTCATGGAGTTGAACGTGATGATCTGCCCGACGTTCTCCCGCCCGTACTTCTGGCGGACGTACTCGATCACCTCGCCGCGCCGCCGCTCGCAGAGGTCGACGTCGATGTCGGGCATCGAGACGCGGTCGAGGTTCAGGAAGCGCTCGAAGAGGAGGTCGTAGCGGAGCGGGTCGACGTCGGTGATCTCCAGCGTCCAGGCCACGAGGGAGCCGGCAGCGCTCCCACGCCCCGGCCCGACGGGGATTCCCTTCACCCTGGCGTACCGGATGAAGTCCCATACGATCAGGAAGTAGCTCGAGAGTCCCATCGACTGGATGACCCCCAGCTCCCACCGGAGCCGCTCGTCGTACTCCTCCCGGGAGTGGCGGATGCGCCCCTGGGCGAAAACCTCCGTCAGGGCCTCCAGCCGAGCGGCGAGCCCCTCCGTCGCGAGCGCCTCGAGGTAGGCGTCGGCCGTGGCGTACCCCTCGGGGAACGGGAAGCTCGGGAGCTGGAGCTCGGAGTCCATGATGACCTTGGGGGCCACGCGGCTCGCGATGGCGGCAGAATTGCTGACGGCCTCGAGCGAGGTCGTCCGGAACGCCTCCTTCATCTCGTCCGGGCTCTTCACGTAGAACTCGTCGTTGTAGAACCTCAACCGCTTGGGGTCGTCGAGCTTCCGCCCGGTGCCGATGCACAGGAGTACCTCTTGCGCTTTGGAATCCTCCCGAACGAGGTAATGGGCGTCGTTCGTCGCGACGACCGGGATCCCGGTCTCTTCGGAAAGCCGGAGGAGGTCGGGCAGTATCTTCCGCTGCTCGGGGATCCCGTGGTCCATCAGCTCGATGAAGTACCGGTCGGCGCCGAAGAGGTCGCGGTACTTCTCGGCGGTCCGCTTCGCACCCGAGTAGTCGCCGGCGAGAAGCCGCTGGGAGACTTCCGACTTCAGGCAGCCGGAGAGGGCGATGATGCCGTCGTGGTACTGCTCGAGGAGCTGCCAGTCCATGCGGGGCTTGTAGTAGAAGCCACTGAGAAATGCCTCCGAGACGAGGCGGGCGAGGTTCCGGTACCCGTCTGGCGTCTCGACGAGGAGGGTGAGGTGGTAGTTCGAGCCCTCGCCGTCAACCGTCCTGACCGCCTCCCGGTCGAAGCGGGAGCCGGGGGCGACGTACGCCTCGACGCCGAGGATCGGCTTGATGCCAGCGTCCAGAGCCAGGGTCTGCAGGTCGTACGCGCCGAACATGTTCCCGTGGTCGGTGACGGCCACTGCGGACATCCCGTTCTTCTGGACGTGGCGGACGAGGTCCTTGGGCCGGTTCGCTCCGTCGAGGAGCGAGTACTGCGAGTGGAGGTGGAGGTGGACGAAATCCCCGGACATCGGATCCGATTGTAGTTAACGGCCCGGGGCACGCCATGGGCCGTTCATCACTCCCACTCGATCGTGCCGGGCGGCTTCGAGGTGACGTCGTAGACGACCCGGTTCACGCCCCGGACCTCGCCGACGATCCGCCGGGCCGCTCGGTCCAGTAGATCGTGCGGGAGCCGGGCCCAGTCGGCCGTCATGAAGTCCAGTGTCGTCACGGCCCGGAGGGCCACGACGTTCTCGTAGGTCCGGTTGTCCCCCATGACGCCGACCGACCGGACCGGCAGAAGGACCGCAAAGGCCTGCGCCGTCTGCTCGTAGTGGCCCGACGCATGGAGCTCCTCCAGGAAGATCGCGTCGGCTTCCTGCAGGACCCGTACCCGTTCGCGCGTCACCTCCCCTGGAATCCGTACGGCTAACCCTGGGCCCGGGAAGGGGTGCCGCCAAAGCATCTCGTGGGGAATCCCCAGCTCCTCTCCCAGGCGGCGGACCTCGTCCTTGAAGAGCTCCCGAAGAGGTTCCACGAGCCTGAACCCCAGCTTCTCGGGGAGACCGCCCACGTTGTGGTGGGTCTTGATGACCGAGGACGGGCCCTTGATGGAGACCGACTCGATGACGTCTGGGTAGAGGGTTCCCTGTGCCAGCCAGGCGGCCCCATCGACCGCGCGGGCGTTCTCCGTGAACACGTCGATGAAGAGGCCGCCGATGATCTTCCGCTTCCGTTCTGGATCGGTTACCGAGGCCAGCTGTGCGAAAAACCGGTCGGACGCGTCGACGCCGGTGACCGGGAGCTTGAGGAGGCGAAAGCTCTCTAGCACCATCCGCCCCTCGTTCTTGCGGAGCAGCCCCGTGTCGACGAAGACGCCGCGAAACCTCTTTCCCACCGCCTCTCGCAGCAGCATGGCCGCGACCGTCGAGTCGACTCCGCCTGAGAGTGCCCCGAGGACGAGGCCCTCGCGGATCTCGTCCCGCAGCCGCGCCACCACATCGGACCGGAAGCTCGCCATGGTCCAGGTCGGCCGCGCCCCGCAGACTCCGAGCAGGAAGTTCTCCAGGATCAGGGCGCCATGCTCAGTGTGGTGCACCTCGGGGTGGAACTGGACGCCGTAGAGCCCTCGCGACGCGTCCTCGAACGCGGCGACGGGTGCATTGCCGGTCCGGGCCGTCACCTGGAATCCGGGAGGAGCGGTGATCACGTGGTCGCCATGACTCATCCAAACGGTCTCGCGGGCGCCGAGCCCCGCGAAGAGCCGGCCGCCCTCGACCTCTACGCCGGCCCTCCCGTACTCGCGCCCATCCGCCCGGCCGACCTCCCCGCCAAAGCTCTGCGCCATCCACTGCATTCCGTAGCACAGGCCGAGGACCGGGATCCCTAGCGAGAAGAGGGCCGGGTCGCCGAGGGGGGCTCCCTCGTCGTACACGCTGGAGGGTCCCCCGGAGAGGATCAGGCCCACGGGCCGGAGGGCGGCGATCTCGGGGGCCGGCGTGGAGAACGGGAGGACGGTCGACCGGACGCACGCCTCGCGGACCCTCCGGGCGATCACCTGCGTGTACTGGGACCCGAAGTCGAGGACGACGACGGTGTCGTGAGCGGGGACCATGCCTATCTCCGTTCCGGCCGCGAAGGAGCCGGATGCCCTGGCCACAGAGAGGCGACGAACCGCGGGAACGAGACGAGAGCGGCGAGGACGAGCGCGAGGGCGGTGGCGACGAACGGGACGGCCGCGACCATCACCGGGGCGATGTTGACGCCGCCCGGAAGCTCACCGCCGTGAGCCACCCGGTCGAGCGACCGTGCGGCGAAGACCGACGCTCCGATCGCGACGGTGACGAACGTGAAGACGCTTTCGGGCGGGAGGGCCCGGGACCTCCCCCGCGATTCTCCCCCGGTTCCGCGCCAGAGCCGGGCTGCCATCCCGGTGCCGGCGTCGGCGAGAAATAGGAGGAGGGACGTGACGATGTATGGGAGGAGGAAGAGGACCGTGGCGATCACGGCGAACCGCGGGAGGGGACGCCGTCCGAGCCCCTGTCCGAGCGTCTCCGCGAGAAAGGGGTACGGCGTGAATGCCTCGGCTGCCCGCCCGTGGGTCCAGAGATAGGTTGACAGCGCGGCAACGAAGGCGAGCGGGACGATCACCAGGAACCCGCGCGCCATTCGGAACATCCCAGCGAGTATAGCGACGGGCCGCGGACGGTCAGCGGAGGGACTCCCAGAACATGGAGACCTTCCGGACGTAGTCCCGCGTTTCTGGGTACGGAGGAATCCCGCCGTACGACTCGACGGCGTGCTCTCCGGCGTTGTATGCGGCTAGGATCAGCTCCACCTCGGTCTCGCCGAACCGGGCGGCGAGCTGGGAGAGGTAGGCGGCCCCGCCCCGGATGTTCTCCGCCGGGTCGAAGGGGCGCTGCACCCCGAGGCGCCGGGCCGTCGCCGGCATCAGCTGCATCAGGCCACGCGCCCCCTTGGGGGAGACCGCGTGGGGAGAGAAGTTCGACTCGACGCGGATGACGGCGGAGATCAGGCCCGGGTCTATCTGGTGCTCCCGGGCGGCAGCCAGGATGAGAGGCCGAAGCGACGTCGGCCCCGGAAGCTCGGCCGCCACCGGCGTCCGGATGGAACGTCGCGCAGAACAGATGGGTCGCTCCTTGGGGGGCTGCTCCGGGTCCGGCATGATCTCGTCGTCGACGATCCGCTCGATCCGGTCCAGGTCGAGCGAGAGCGTGCCCCCTTCCGGGAGGCGGATGGCGACCCGTTCGCCGCTCAGCTCGAACCCGGCCGCCTTCACGGTCCGGCCGTCGTCCAGGACGACGAGTGCCGCCGCCACCGGGAGGGCCGACGCCGCCAGAACCATCGCAATGGCCAGCGCCAGGGCGAACCCTGCCGTTCGCCAGGCCCGCTCACGCACGGGGATGAGTCCGGTCGTAGACGCGCCGCGCCCGGGAGAGCGAGACATGCGTGTAGATCTCGGTGGTGGCGATGTCCCGGTGGCCGAGCATCATCT
>CALFNC010000176.1 GCA_937902605.1 uncultured Acidobacteriota bacterium
CCGGCGGCTACCCGGTCGTATACGTCCAGGCGTGGGAGGAGGGACGCGTCGAGCGGGCCCTGGCCGCCCTCGCTCAAAAGTACTTCGAAAAGCCGGTTCCGTTCGGCGTCTGGACATGCGTCGACGGGCTCCGCGTCGGAGACGACCGATGGGCCGAGACCTCCGACCCCCTTCGCGCGCTTGACGCGGTCCTGGAATCGCCGGGCCCCGGCTTCTTCCTGATGAAGGACCTTCCGGCGTTCCTGCCGACCCGGTCCGACGTCGTGCGGCGGCTCCGGGACCTCTACCGTCAGATCCGGGGGAGGGGAAAGTTCGTGTTTCTCCTCTCGCCGCGGCTCGTCCTGCCCGAAGACCTCAAGAAAGAGATCTACCTCGTCGACTACGACCTTCCCGACGACGCGGAGATCCTGTTCATCCTGGGCCACCTGGGGAAACGCCTGGCCGGGGAGGCCGGGCTCCCCGAGGTGGACGCGAAGAGGTTCTCGACCGCTCTCAAGGGGCTGACATCGGACGAGATCGAGCACGTGGTCACGAAGGTCTTCATGCGGCGGGGTGCCTTCGACGAATCGGCGTACGATGACATCCTCCTCGAGAAGGAGCAGGCCTCGCGGAAAGAAGGCGTGCTGGAGTTCATCCTTCCACGGACCACCCTGGACGACGTGGGGGGACTGGAGAACTTGAAGGAGTGGCTCCGGAAGCGCCAGAGCCTCTTCACGCGGGAGGCGGTCGAGGCCGGCATGCCGGTCCCGAAGGGGCTCCTGATGATGGGGATATCGGGGTGCGGGAAGTCGCTGTCGGTCAAAGCGATCTCCGCCCTGTGGAACCTCCCGCTCTTCCGCCTGGACATGAACCTGGTCTTCGGGACCGAGAACCCCGAGGCGACGTTCCATCGGGCACTCATGACCGTAGAGGGGCTCTCCCCGGCCCTTCTCTGGATCGACGAGATCGAGATGGCGATCACGGGAGGACGCGAGGCGGGCGGGGGAGACCCAGCGCTCGGCCGGATCTTCTCGACGTTCCTGACCTGGATGCAGGAGAAAGACGCGCTGGTCTTCGTGGCCGCCACGGCGAACCGGATCCAACTCTTGCCGGCCGAGTTCATCCGGAAAGGGAGGTTCGACCAGGTCTTCTTCCTGGACCTGCCGAACGAGGTCGAGCGGAAGGCGATCTTCACCGTCTACCTGAAGAAGCGAAAGGCGGACGTCAACAAGTTCGACGTCGTCTTCCTCTCCAAGGCGACCAAGGGCTTCAACGGCGCCGAGATCGAGTCGGTCGTCCAGTCGGCGGCGATCGATGCGTTCGCGGAGAAACGCGCCATGACGGAAGAGGACGTCGGCCGCCAGATCACGAACTCCGTCCCCCTCTCGAGGACGATGGACGAGCAGATCAAGGCGATCAAGAGCTGGGCGCACGACCGCGCCTTGTCGGCGTCGAAGAGCGTCTGACGGACCTGGCGGCGGTCGTGGCCCCATGCTATCTTTGAGGGTGATGGCGAACAAAGACGACAAGTACCCCGAAAACGCCCCAGGGAAGTTCTACGTCGATACCCAGTGCATCGACTGCGACGTCTGTCGCGTCACCGCCCCGAACAATTTCGGGCGACAGGAGGAGAAAGGGTACTCGTTCGTCGTGAAGGCGGCCGAGAATCCCGAAGAGGAAGCCCAATGCCAGGAGGCGATGGATTCCTGTCCCGTCGAGGCGATCGGGAACGACGGCTAGGCTCGGCCGTTCTAGGCGAGGGCGCTCCGGGCGTGGTAGCTCGAGCGGACCAGCGGGCCTGACTCCACGCGGCTGAATCCGAGGTTCTCCCCCTCGACGCGTAGATGCTGGAACTCCTCGGGCGTGTAATAGCGCTCGACCTTCAGGCGGCGCGCGTGCGGGGGGAGATACTGCCCGACCGTGAGGACGTCCGTTCCCGCCGCCCGGATGTCCCGCATCGTGCCGAGCACCTCCTCGATCGTCTCGCCGAGACCGACCATCAGGCCGCTCTTCACCCGCATGGACGGATTGCTGCGATCCCGGAGCTCCGAGGCCCGCCGGAGGAGCTCGAGCGACCTCGGGTACCGGGCGTCGGGACGGACCCTCCGGTAAAGACGCGCGACCGTCTCGGTGTTGTGGTTGAGGACCTCGGGGCGAGCATCGAGGACGGCCGCGAGAGCCGCCGGGCTTCCGAGGAAGTCCGGGATGAGGACCTCGACGGTGACTCCCGGAGCGAGGCGCCGGATCTCGCCGATCGTAGCCGCGAAGTGGGCCGCTCCGCCGTCCGGCAGCTCGTCCCGGTTGACCGAGGTGACGACGGCGTGCCGGACTCCGAGGGCCACGACCGCCTCGGCCACCCGCCGGGGCTCCTCAGGGTCGAGAGGCCTTGCAGCCCCTTGAGTCACGGCGCAGAAGCCGCAGTGCCGGGTGCAGACGTCCCCCATCAGCATGAACGTGGCCGTCTTCTCGACGCCCCAGCACTCGAAGATATTCGGACAGCGAGCCTCCTCGCAAACGGTGTGGAGGCTTTTCCGCTCTATGAGCGCTGCGACCGCCCGGGACGACTCGTTGTCCACGACGCGGACCTTCAGCCATTCGGGGCGGCGGACGGGGAGGCCGGCCGTCAAGAGGCCTCTTGAAGCCGGCGGCCGAAGACCTCGCCGAAGTGGCGGGTGAAGGTTGCCGCCACCGCCCCGACCGTCGGGGCGGCCTCGTGTCCGAGGACCCGGGCGAGAGACGTGACGCCGCCGTCGGTGATCCCGCACGGGACGATCAGCGAGAAACGGGAAACGTCGGTCCGGACGTTCAGGGCGACCCCATGAGTCGTCACCCACCGGGAGATGTGGACGCCGATCGCGGCCAGCTTGTCGTTCCCGACCCAGATCGAGGACCACCGCTCCGGGACGTCGCTGCGGGCGGCCTCGACGCCGAACTCCGACGCGGTCCGGATCAACGTTTCCTCGAGATTCCGGATGTACCGGCGGACGTCCGTCTCTGCCGGCGCGAGGTCCAGGATGGGGTAGGCGACCAGCTGGCCCGGCCCGTGAAACGTCAGCTTGCCTCCCCGGTCGGCTGGCCGCACGTCGATCCCCGCCTTCGCCAGGAAGGTATCGGTCGCGAGGAGGTCCCCCCGCCCGGCGTTCCGGCCGATCGTGATGACGTCGGCGTGCTCGAGCAGGAAGAGGGTCTCGGGGCCGCCATCCTTCACGCGCTTCTCCGCTTCCTTCTGGAGGACGAGCACCTCGTCGTATGGGGCCGGTCCCCGAGCTAGCAGCGAGACGATCTCCACCGTCCGGGCGCTCACGGGAGCCCCACCAGCTTGTGCATCTGGATCGAGAGCCGCCAGGCCGGGTGCTCCAGACAGTAGCGCGCGGCGAGGCGGGTGCTCGCGGCCCGCTCCTGTCCGTCCATCGGCTGAAGGAAAAAATGCCGGAAGGCGAGCGGCTCGAATGCGGCAGGATCGACGCCGTCCTGCGGGTAGACTAGCTTCAGCTCGTCTCCCCGGGTGACGACGAGCGCGGCCTGGGCCTTCGGGCTGACTGTCACCCAGTCGACCCCGTCGGGGATCGCACGGGTCCCGTTCGTCTCGACGGCCACCTCGAATCCCTCGTCGTGGAACGCCGCGACGAGCGCCGAATTCAGCTGGAGAAGCGGTTCGCCCCCGGTGCAGACGAGGAGAGCCCGGCCGTTCCGGGGCCACGGGGCCTGCCAGGCGCCCCGGGCGGCGCGGGCCAGCGAGCGCGCCGATTCGAACCGGCCCCCTCCCGGCCCATCGGTGCCGACGAAGTCGGTGTCGCAGAATCGGCAGGCGGCGGCCTCCCGGTCATTTTCCCGGCCCGACCAGAGATTGCACCCGGCGAAGCGACAGAAGACGGCGGCCGTCCCGGACCGCGCCCCCTCGCCCTGGAGCGTATGGAAGATCTCCTTGACCGCCCAGGTCATCGCGCGGGGTCCGGGAGACCGGCCTCCTGAAAACCCTTCGCGCGCAGGAGGCAGGAGTCACACTCGCCGCAGGGGCGGCCCTCCGGCGTCGGGTCGTAGCACGAGAAGGTGAGACCGTAGTCCACTCCCAGCGTCGTCCCCTCGCGGATGATCTCCGCCTTCATCAAGTGGATCAACGGGGTGTGGATGGTCAGGACGGTGGTGCCCTCGACCCCGGCCTTCGTGCCCAGAGCGACGGTGCGGGTGAACGCCTCGATGAACTCGGGGCGGCAGTCGGGATAGCCGGAGTAGTCGAGGGCGTTCACCCCGATGAATACGTCGGACGACCCGAGGGCTTCGGCCCACGCGACCGCGAACGAGAGGAAGATCATGTTTCGGGCGGGGACGTACGTGATCGGGATCGCCTCTCCCATTGCGCCCGGTGTCCGTCCCTTCGGAACGGCGATGTCGGCGGTGAGGGCGGAACCCCCGAAGACGCGAAGGTCGATGTCGGCGATCACGTGGCGCGCAGCACCGAGGGACCGGGCGACTCGGCCCGCGGCCTCCAGCTCGCACCCGTGCCTCTGGCCATACCGGAAGCTGAGGGCGAATGTCTCGTAGCCCTCGGCCCGGGCCAGGGCGAGAACGGTCGCGGAATCGAGTCCTCCGCTGAGGAGGACGACGGCTTTAGGGGCGGGTGGTGATGCGGTTGTATCAGTCAAGCTGCATCGTTTGCACTATAGCGGAGACCGTGCCCGACTCCAATAATCCGCCCAATCCCATCTCTCGGGAATCGAGTTCTGGGTAAGGAGTGGGTTGCATGCGGCACCTCATAAAGGACAAAGAGCATCTGTTCCGGATGGCGGCGCTGTTCGTGGCCGGAATCTTCATGTTCGTGATCCTCCGGGCCGTCATGGTCCCGAAAGGCTTCGGCACGCTGGGCCACTACCGGCCCGGCGCCCTCGAGGACAACGCCAAGAAGACGCCGGTCTTCGCGGGCAAGCCGGCCTGCCTCGAGTGCCACACCGACATGGTGGAGAAGCAGAAGGGGAGCAAGCACGCCGCCATCAACTGCGAAGCTTGCCACGGGGCGCAAGGCGTGCATGCGACCGACCCCGAAAAGAAACCGATCCGGCCGGACCCCAAGGCCGTCTGCCTCGTCTGCCACACGGCGAACGTCGCCAAGCCGAAGGGGTTCCCTCAGATCGACCCGAAGACGCACATGGAGGGCGGGCCCTGCAATGAGTGCCACGCGCCCCACCACCCGGAAAAGGGGCCCGAGAAGCCGGCCGTCCAGGAGGCCAAGAAATGAGCGAAGCGAAAGTGGACCGCAGGGACTTCCTCTCCTCTGGTGGGAGGTTTCTGCTCCTCACCTCGGCCGCTGCCGCCGCTTACGAGCACGTCCTGGCGGGGGCGCCCGAGAAGGCCCCGAACTACAAGACGACCGAGCACTGGTGGGCGATGACGATCGACATCGACCGGTGCATCGGCTGCGGGAACTGCGTGAGGGCCTGTAAGACCGAGAACGACGTGCCAATCGAGTCGTCCTTCTTCCGGACCTGGGTTGAGCGGTACCACGTCGAGGGGACCGAGATGGAGCGGCCGGAGGTCGATTCGCCGAACGGCGGCTATGACGGCTTCAGAGAAAAATACAAGGCGGGTGAGGGCTCGAAGGACTTCTTCGTCCCGAAGCTCTGCAACCACTGCGCCCATTCGCCCTGCGTCCAGGTCTGCCCGGTCGGCGCCACGTTCGTGAGCCCGGACGGCGTTGTCATGGTCGACAAGGCCTACTGCCTCGGCTGCCGGTACTGCGTCCTTGCCTGCCCGTACGGCTGTCGCTTCATCGACCCGCGGACCGAGACGGTCGACAAGTGCTCGCTCTGCTACCACCGGATCACGAAGGGCCTCACGACCGCCTGCTGTGAGACCTGCCCGACGGGCGCGCGCAAGCTAGGCGATCTCAAGAACCCGAACGACCCCATTCACGAATTCCTCAAGAACCACAAGGTCCACGTCCTGAAGCCGCAGATGGCGACCGGGGCGAAGGTCTTCTACCACGCTCTTGACGGGTCCGTCAGGTAGGGAGGCGACGATGGAACAGATACTTGCCGGCGTCGAAGGCTTCATGTACCCGAACGAGGTAGAGCTCCAGTGGAGCATCCTCATCGTTCTCTACCCATTCATCACCGGCCTCGTGGCCGGTGCGTTCATCCTGGCGTCGCTCGAGCGGGTCTTCAACGTCGAGGCGGTGAAGCCGACCTACCGGCTGGCCCTCCTGACCGCGCTCGCGTTCCTCCTCGTGGCACCGCTCCCTCTGCAGCTCCACCTGGGCCATCCCGAGCGGTCGCTCGAGATGTACCTGACGCCGCACCTGACGTCGGCGATGGCGATGTTCGGGTTCGTCTACCTCTGGTATCTCATGGTGGTCCTCGTCCTGGAGATCTGGCTCGACTACCGGAAGGAGATCGTCTTGATGGCTCGGAAGAGCACCGGGGCGACGAAGCTCCTCTACCGCGTGATGTCACTCGGGGTCGACAACATCTCCGAGGAGTCCCTCCGGATCGACCATAAGCTGGGCACCTTCCTGACGATCGTCGGCATCCCGTCCGCCTTCCTCCTGCACGGGTACGTCGGGTTCATTTTCGGCTCAATCAAGGCGAACCCTTGGTGGTCGACGCCGCTCATGCCGATCGTCTTCCTCTTCTCGGCGATCGTATCGGGGATCGCGACGGTCATGCTGATGTACATGGCCATAACCGTGGTTCGGGGCGGGAAGATCGACATGCCGTGCGTCGACACGATCGCGCGGTACCTGATGTACGCCTTCATCGTCGACTTCTCCCTCGAGATGCTCGACCTGATCCACCGGGTCTACGAGGCCGACGAGTCGTTCAAGAGCCTCGACTTCATGGTCCATACGCGCCTTTACACGTCGCAGGTCATCCTCCAGATCGTCATCGGGACGATCATTCCGATCGGCCTCCTGGCGATGACCCAGCTGATCAAGCTGACCGACGGAGCCCGGAAGGGGATCTATTCTGTCGCGGGGTGCTTGACGCTCATTGGGATCTTCTCGATGCGCTGGAACGTCGTCATCGGCGGCCAGCTCTTCTCGAAGAGCTTCCTCGGCTACACGACGTATAAGATGGCGTTCGCGACGAAGGAGGGCCTCCTGCCGGCCCTGGTCCTGATGGTCCTGCCTTTCGTCATCCTCTGGGTTCTGGTGAAGCTCCTCCCGCCATGGGAGGAAGAGGCGCCCGCGCTCTCGGATGGGCCGGGGGACGGAATCTGACGCTCCGGGGAAGGTGACGGAGAAGGCGATGAAAGAGAGGCTCGCAGCAGTGGAGGCGAGACTCACTTCCCTCGCCGAGACCGTCCGAACGCTCGAGGCGCGACTGGCTGCCCTCGACATTCGAGTGGAACCGCGGCCCGCCGGTCCCGCGAGACCGGTCGCCGTCCCGGAGGAGCCGCTTCCCCTCGAGTCGGAGGAGACGGTCGCGATCCAGGGGACGTCCTTCCTCCCCCTCGTGGGGCGAACGCTCCTCGTTCTCGGCGGGGCCTTCCTCATCCGCGCCCTGACCGACGACGGGAAGATCCCGCCGGCCGCCGGCGTGGGGCTCGGTCTTCTCTATGCGGCAGTGATGGGCGTCCTCGCCGACCGGGCGCGGGGCGCGGCGGAGCGCTGGAGCGCCGTTTTTCACGGCCTCTCCGCCACGATGATCGCGCTGCCTCTCATCGTCGAGGCCACCACCCGCTTCAAGGTTCTCTCGCCGATCGTCGGAGCTATCGTCCTCTCCCTCTTCACGGTCTTCCTCGTCGGAGTCGCCTGGAGGCGGGACTCCCAGTGCCTGGCCTGGGTGGCGACACTCGGCTCGCTCGCCGCGATCCTCGCTCTCGTGTTCTCCACGCATGCCGTGGCCACCTTCTCCGTCGTCCTGATCGGGCTCGGAACGGCTTCTCTCTGGCTGACCTACGGCCAGCGCTGGCATGCGCTCCGCTGGCCGCTGGCGCTGGCGGCCGACCTCGTCGTCTCGCTCATGGCTTACGTGGCGGCGCACCCCGGAGGGCTTCCCGAAGGGTACGGCGACCTCTCCATTCCGGGGGTCCTGGCGATCGCCCTCGCCCAGATCGGAAGAGCGTCGTGTAGGGAAAGAGTGTAGATCTCGGT
>CALFNC010000177.1 GCA_937902605.1 uncultured Acidobacteriota bacterium
CCCTTCAACTTCCCGCTGAACCTCGTCTGCCACAAGCTCGCGCCCGCCGTGGCCGCCGGCTGCCCGGTCGTCCTGAAGCCGGCGAGCCAAACCCCGTCCCCCGCGCTCGCGGTCGCGGAGGCCCTCGAGGCGGCCGGGCTGCCCGAAGGCGGTCTCTCCGTCCTTCCGTCGCGCGCGGCCGACTTCGAAGCGCTCGTCACCGACCGGCGGTTCCGCCTCCTCACCTTCACTGGCTCAGCCGAGGTCGGCTGGGGCCTGAAGAAGAAGGCGTGGGATAAGAAGGTGACGCTGGAGCTGGGCGGGAACGCTGGGGTGATCGTCGAGCCGGACGCCGGCGACCTGAAGGACGTGGCGACCCGGATCGCGGTCGCCGCGACCGCATTCGCAGGCCAGTCGTGCATCAGCGTGCAGCGGATTTACGTCCACCAGAGCATTCACCAGGAGATGCAGTCGCTTCTCCGTGACGCCTTCCAGGGCATCCCGGCCGGCGACCCGGGCGACCCGAAGACGCTCTGCGGGCCGATGATCGACACCGCGAACGCCGATCGGGTGATGGACTGGATCGCGAAAGCGCAGGCGGCCGGGGGGAAGATCCTGGCGGGAGGGACGCGAGATGGCTCCGTCGTCCGGCCGACCCTTCTCGAGGAGGTCCCCGCCGACCAGCCGGTCGTCTCCGACGAGGTTTTCGGACCAGTGGCGGTGCTGGTTCCCTACGCGGACTTCGGAGAGGCGCTCGCGGCCGTCGACGACTCCCGGTTCGGGCTTCAGGCGGGGGTCTTCACGAGGGACGTCACGAAGATCCGCCGGGCATGGGAAAGACTCGAGGTGGGCGGGTTGATCCAGGGCGACGTCCCGACCTGGCGGTGCGACCCGATGCCGTACGGTGGAGCGAAGGAATCGGGGACAGGACGTGAGGGGCCGGCCTACACCTGGCGAGAGATGACCGAGGAACGGCTGCTCGTCCTGAAGTGAGGAGCGGCGGCAGGAACCTTGCAATCTCCCTGCCGCCCCCGGGGGGATTGTCATCCGGAAGGAACGCCGACGTGAAACAGGGAACCCGAATCCTGATCGCCCTCCTGGTCCTGCTCGGGACCGTCTACCTCATCTCCTGAAGCGCTCGGGCGGACTTCTCGCCGGCTTGAGGCCGCGGCGGGCGCGATTTGACTCTCTCGATTCCGCGCCCTTATCCTGAAGCCACCAGAGGAGGCGCGCGCCATCAGACCAGGATCCATTCCGCTGACATTGCCCGAAACCGGGCTCAGCGCTCTCTTCGGTGTCCAGGACGAAAACCTGAGGATTCTCGAAAATGCCTTCGGCGTCGAGATCTCGGCCCGTGGGAGGGAGGTCTCGCTGACGGGAGAGCCGGCGGCGGCGGCCCAGGTGGCCCGGCTGCTCTCCGAGTTCGGCCAGCTCCTCGAGAAGGGGTGGGTCCCCAAGAAGTCAGACCTCGGCACGGCCATCCGCATCGTCAAGGAGGACCCCGACGCCTCCCTCGTCGAGTTCTTCTTCGAGAACAGTGCGGTCGGGCCGTCCCTCCGCCAGGTCGTCTCACCGCGGAGCGTGAGGCAGCAGGAGTACCTGTCGGCAATCCAGGACCACGACGTCGTCTTCGCCATCGGCCCGGCCGGAACCGGGAAGACCTACCTCGCGGTGGCAATGGCGGCGGCGGCGCTACTGGAGAAGAAGGTCCGGCGCATCGTCCTCTGCCGGCCCGCAGTCGAGGCGGGGGAGAAGCTGGGCTTCCTCCCGGGGGACCTGGCCGAGAAGGTCAATCCATATCTTCGCCCGCTCCACGATGCCCTGTTCGACATCCTCGGGACGGAGAAGGTCGGCCGGATGATGGAGCGGGGGATCATCGAGATCGCGCCGCTCGCGTTCATGCGCGGCCGGACGCTGAACGAGGCGTTCGTGATCCTGGACGAGGCACAGAACACGACTTCCGAGCAGATGAAGATGTTCCTGACGCGGATCGGGTTCGGCGCGAAGGCCGTGATCACCGGAGACGTGACACAGATCGATCTCCCGCAGGGGAAGATCTCGGGGCTGAAGGAAGCCGACCGGGTTCTGGCGGGCGTCCTGTCGATTCGCTTCATCCGGTTCGACCAGCGCGACGTCGTCCGCCACCCGATCGTCCAGGCGATCGTCAACGCCTACGACGCCTTCGAGAAGGGCCGCCCGGTCCCGGACCAGTTCGGTCGGACGCGGGCCGCCTCCGAAGAGTCCTAGGGGGCGCGGGAGTGCCCCGCAACCG
>CALFNC010000178.1 GCA_937902605.1 uncultured Acidobacteriota bacterium
GTCTCGTCGGGGGCGAGGACGAGCGCGCGTAGGTCGATCACCCCCTGCACCGTCTGGCCGTCCTCGCCCACCGTGTAGATGTACGAGATGCTCCCCGGCTCGCGGCCGGATCCGCGAATCTTGGAGAGGACATCCCCCACGGTCCCATCCGGCGGGACCGCGAGGTAGTCGGAGGAGATCAGGTCGACCGCCTGCGCCTCGCGCTCCGAGAGAATCGCCTTGACGCGTTCCGCCTCCTCGTCCGGGAGGAGGGAAACCAGCCCCTCCACGTCGTCGTGCGGCAGGACGGAGAAGAGGCTCGCGAGCTGCGGGACGGTCATCTCGGAGAGGATCCGCTGCGCCCGCTCCTTCTTCAGGTTTCCCATCAGCTGCCGCTGGGCACGCGGCTCGGCTTCGACGAGGGTCTCGGCCGCCTTCTCCTCGTCGAGGGCCGAGAAGAGGGCTTCCTGCTCCTTCCCGGTCAGCTCCTCCAGGGCGTCGGCCAGGTCCTCGCCCGGCAGCTCCTTCAGCTGGGAGCGGGTGACCGAGAGATTCACCTTGTCGGTGGCCGTCGCGTCCTCGACCGAGAGAGGCTGGACGAACTTCCAGGAGATCAGCTCGTCGTTCAGCCAGCGGAGACGGGTGAGACCCCACCGGCGGAGGAAGCCGTTGAACGAGATGTCGACGTGGACGACGAGTACGCGCCCGCGGGCCAGGAGGAGGTGAACGTCGTTCACCACCTCAACCTGGCGGCCGTCCATGTCGAGGACCGTCTTCCCGAAAAGGTGCTGCTCGAGCATCAGCCAGCCGGTCTGGTCGACGAACGGCGGGTACGGCTCCCCGCCGGGTCGCGGCGCCACGAAGATCCCGTCGTCCTCGATCTTGATCACCGACTCCCACGGGACGAACTCGGTTGGCTTCCCCCAGCCGTGCTCGATGTAGATCCCTACCGCCTCCGGATAGGGCTCGCGGAGGAGGACGACTAGGTCGGTCAGCTTCCCGATCTTGTCGGTCACCTTGCCGGCGAAGACCGGCTTCTTCAGCAGCTCGGAGAGGAAGAGGAAGCGATAGCTCCCGAGGCCTGGCGGCAGGTCGGGGACCTTTAGGGCGGGCGTGGCGGACGAGGCCATGGCGCCTCCTATTTCCCTCCCCCGAGGAACCCGGGGAAGAGGGTCGAGATGGCGAAGAGGGTAGACATGATCGTGACGAAGAGGACGATCGACCAGTTGGCGATGTTCTGGCCCCGTGTGTTGACGTGCTCCCCCATGAACTGCGGGTCGTTCAGGATCAGGATGAGGAAGACGAGCGCCGACGGCAGGAGCGTCACTGCCACGACCTGGACGAACATCGTGATGGCGATGAGGGGGGCGTTCGGGATCAGGACCACCGCGCCGGCCGAGAGCAACATCCCGATGTGGACCGCGTAGAACCAGGGGGCCTCGCGGACGCTCTTGTTCAGCGAGTGCGCCCAACCGAAGACCTCCCCCACCGCCCACGACGTGGAGAGCGAGACGCAGAGCGCACCCAGGAACCCCGCGTCGAAGAGGCCGATGGCGAAGAGCTTCTTGGCCAGCGGCCCCTGCGAGTGCCCCAGCAGCGGGACGAGCGCCTCGGCCGTCTGCTTGGCGTCCTCGATGACGATCGGCGGACGGTGGTAGAAGAAGGCGGCGCCGGTCGCGATGATGATGAACGCGGCCACGATGCACGTGATGAGGGCACCGACGAACGTGTCGATCTTCCCCATCTTCACGTCGTGGACGTCGAGCCCCTTGTCCACCACCGAGCTCTGCTGGAAGAAGATCTGCCACGGAGTGATGGTCGTCCCGATGTTCGCCAGGATGATGAACAGCATGTTTCCAGTCAGGCCGCCGGCGAGGGTCGGGATGAAGAGGCCCTCGAAGACCTTGCCCCATCCCGGCGCCGTGGGCGTCTCCATGGCCCAGAAGGCGGCCGGGATGTAGACGAGATTGAAGGCGCAGAAGAAGAGCGTCAGCTTCTCGAACGTCCAGTACTTCCCGGTCAGGGCCACGGCGGTCAGGATGACACTGACGGCCAAGAACGTGACGACCGGCGGAACGCCGAACAGGCTCATCGCCGCCGTCATCCCGATGTACTCGGTGACGAGCGTCAGCCAGTTCACGATGCCCAGGTCGACCAGGGAAAACCACCCCCAGAATTTCCCGAACCCCTCGAAGATCGCCTCGGCGTGCCCACGTTTGGTCACGGCCCCGAGGCGGACGGTCATCTCCTGGATGTAGTAGGCCATCGGGACCA
This sequence comes from uncultured Acidobacteriota bacterium, assembly GCA_937902605.1. Classification (GTDB taxonomy): domain Bacteria; phylum Acidobacteriota; class Thermoanaerobaculia; order UBA5066; family UBA5066; genus CAIMWE01. The sequence goes on from CALFNC010000178.1 coordinate 2,254, forward strand.
GGATGAAGAAGATCCAGAGCAGGCTGAACCCGTACTGGGAGCCAGTGACGGCGTACGTGGAGATCCCGCCGGCGTCGTTGTCGGCGACCATCGTGATGATCCCGGGGCCGAGGACGGCGAAGAGGATCACCCCCCGGCGCCTCGCCCGGCTCATCGCGTGGAACGTCTTGGAGACCCAGTACATCGGCGCTTCTCCTGCGGCTCGGCGGCGGGGCCAGTTCCGCAGGGCGTGGCCGCCTGGGCGAAGTCCGGCCCCTAAGTTCGGGGCGGGGAGGGGAGAGGCTCTGGGGGTTCCGACATCGACGTCTTCTCCTTCGGAAACTTCGATTTCTGAATACACCGGTTTCCCCTTCAGCGTCAACGAAAAACGGGGTGAAAAACGGGGTCCGGAGCGGTCCGTCGGTTTCGCAGGGTGGAGTAGAGTTGGACGAGCATTCAGATCACGCGAAGGAGGCCAGTCCATGTACGAAAAGATCCGCGGGCTCCTCGGGGACAAAGCGTCCCTCCTCGACTACACCTGCACCGGCATCCCGAAGGCCCAGCTCCACCTCCCGGGCGGCGACTTCGTCGACCGGATCGGCGTCCCCTCGGACCGCCCGGTAAACGTCCTGAAGAACCTCCAGTGGCTCTTCTCGAACGGCCGGCTGTCCGGCACCGGCTATGTTTCAATCCTCCCCGTCGATCAAGGGATCGAGCATTCCGGCGCCGCCTCCTTCGCTCCGAACCCGATCTACTTCGACCCCGAGAACATCGTGAAGCTGGCGATCGAGGGGAACGCCAACGGCGTCGCCTCGACCCTCGGCGTCCTCGGGTCGGTCGCCCGGAAGTACGCCCCGAAGATCCCCTTCATCGTCAAGATCAACCACAACGAAACGCTGACCTATCCCCTTACCTACGACCAGACGATGTACGCCACCGTCGAGCAGGCGTTCGACATCGGGGCGGCCGCGGTCGGGGCGACGATCTACTTCGGCTCGTCCGAGTCGCGCCGGCAGATCACCGAGGTCTCCGAGGCGTTCGCCCACGCACACGAGCTGGGAATGTTCACCGTCCTGTGGTGCTACCTGCGCAACCCGGCGTTTAAGAAGGACGGAACCAACTACCACGTGGCCGCCGACCTGACCGGCCAGGCGAACCACATCGGCGTCACGATCGAGGCCGACATCATCAAGCAAAAGCAGCCCGAGAACAACGGCGGCTTCACGGCCATCAATTTCAGCCATACGAACAAACTCGTCTACGAGAAGCTGACGACCGGAAACCCGATCGACCTGACCCGCTGGCAGGTCGCCAACTGCTACATGGGGCGGCAGGGCCTGATCAACTCGGGCGGCGCTTCCGGCAAGAACGACCTCGGCCAGGCGGTCCTGACGGCCGTCATCAACAAGCGGGCCGGCGGCATGGGAATGATCTCGGGCCGGAAGGCGTTCCAGAAGCCGATGGCCGAAGGGGCAGCGCTCCTCCACGCGATCCAGGACGTCTACCTCTGCAAGGAGGTGACCGTCGCGTAACGGGGCCGGGCGCCTGATGCTGGTAGACGCGTGAGGGGGATCCTCGCGGTCGGGGCGGGAGGCTTCATCGGAGCGCTGGCGCGGTACGGCGTCGGCCTCGCGGTCGCCCGTTTCTGGACTCGCGACTTCCCTTTCGCCACGCTCCTGATCAACGTCTCGGGCTCCTTCGTCCTCGGCCTCTTCTCCACCTGGGCGGCGGGCCGGATTACCGTCGACCCGGTTTTCCGACTCTTCGTGGCGACCGGATTCGTCGGCGCCTACACCACCTTCTCGACCTTCGAGTACGAGACCGAGCGGCTCCTGCATGCCGG
>CALFNC010000179.1 GCA_937902605.1 uncultured Acidobacteriota bacterium
GTTCAGACGTGTGCTCTTCCGATCTGCGTTCGTCCGCAATCGGGTGCCGGTCGCCGCGCCAACGGAGGCCCGGCTTTTCGCCCCGATGCTGGGGCGCGAGGTCGTGACGGCCGAAGAGGCGGCCGACGTGCTGGCGAACCAGGTGGCCCACCCGTCAGACTGGGAAGGGGCTGTCCGGGCCATGGCATCCGCCGGGTATAAGGAGTTCGTAGAAGCCGGGCCGGGCGACGTCCTGGTGCGCATGCTGCGCTGGACGGTCCGTGATGCCAAGGCCGTGGCGCTGGAGAGCCCGGTTACGATCGACCGCTTCGTGGCGGGGAGGAAGTGAACGTGAGCGAGAGAAAACGGGTCGCCGTCGTGACGGGGGCGTCGAGAGGAATCGGGCGGGCGGTGGCCGAGCGGCTCGCCGGCGACGGGGTCCACACCGTCCTGACCTGCCGGACCGACATCGCCCGCGCCGAGGAGGCCGCGGCCGCCCTCCGCTCCGCGGGCCACAGCGCCGAGGCGGCCGTGGCCGATGTCTGCTCCTTAGAGGCCATCACGGCCCTCCTCGACAGGCTGGACGCCGAGCGGGAGGGCGTGGACGTCCTGGTGAACAACGCCGCCCAGCTGAAGAACGGCCTCTTCGCCCTGATGCCGACAGCCAACTGGAATGCCGTGATGGAGACGGCGATGGGAGGGACCTTCCGGATGACCAAGGGGGTCGTTCGCGGGATGCTCCGCCGGCGCTGGGGGCGCATCGTCAACGTCTCCTCCCTCGCCGCCCTCTGCGGGAGCGCCGGACAGACGAACTACTCGGCCGCGAAGGGGGCGATCGTCGCCTTCACGAAATCCCTGGCGGCGGAGACGGGCCCATACGGGGTGACCGTGAACTGCGTCGCGCCCGGGTTCGTCGAGACCGAGATGATCGGGTTCCTGACGCCCGAGGTTCGGGCCGACTTCATGAAGCGGATCCCGGCCAGGCGATTCGGGGTGCCCGAGGACATCGCGCCGCTGATCTCGTTCCTTTGCACCGACGGAGCGGCCTACCTTTCCGGCCAGACCATCCGGGTCGACGGGGGCTTCGCCGGATAAGTATGATCCGCGTGGAGGGGGTTCGGGGGAAACCGGCGTCCGGGTTCCACCGGAGCATGGCGCCAGGCTGGCTGGCCACCGGGGACGCCGGTGGCCAGCCAGCTTATACTTTAGACAATGTGCCGAGCGGCACGAGGAGAAGGGATTGGAACAGGCTGAACTGAAGGCCCGCGTCAAGGAACTGATCGTCCGCCAGCTGAAGCTCGAGGTCGCGCCCGATTCGATCAAGGACTCGGCGCCCCTCTTCGGAGAGAGCGCCGACGGTCTGGGACTCGACTCGATCGACGCGCTGGAGCTGGTCCTCGGGGTGGAGAAGGAGTTCGGGATCAAGGTCCAGGACGAGGAAGTCGGCGTGACGGCCTTCGCCTCCGTCGACGCTCTCTGCAACTTCATCCAGTCCAAGGCCGCCTGACGACGCCGACGCGTGGCCCTGAATGGCCATAGAACCGCTGCCCCATACCTACCCGTTCCGGTTCGTCGACCGGACCGTGGAGGTGACGGGGCCGGCCTCGGGGAGAGTCCGGGCGGTGGTGACGGCGGGGCAACGCCTCCCGGCCTACGCCCTCCCGGGGACGCTCTGCGAGATGCTCGCGCAGGCGGTCCTCCTGATCGAAGGAGGGGACGCCGACCTGGGGCGGAGCGGCTTCCTGACGGGAATCTCCGACTTCCAGATCGAGCGGCTGCCCGACCCGGGGGACATCCTGACGATCGACGTCCGCCTCGCGGGGCGCCTGGGGTCGACGGTGAAGTTCGAGGGAGAGATCCGAGACGACGCCGGTCAGAAGGTGGCAGCAGGCGCGCTGACCGTCAAAAAGGGGACCGCGTCACCCGAATCCGCGCCCTGACCCGGGCGTTGACGGCAACGTCGTTCCCACCTATTCTTCGCCCCCCGCGTGCGAAAGTGGCGGAATTGGTAGACGCGCAAGGCTCAGGACCTTGTGGACTCAACATCCGTGGGGGTTCGAGTCCCCCCTTTCGCACCACAGAATTCGCCCCGGGTCACCCGGGCGCGGTTCAGAACCGAAGGAATCGTTGACTAGCAAGGACTTAGACCGACCCGTCCGAGACGCGCTCTCACCGCGTGGCTCCCGCCTTCTTCCCTTTTCCGACCTCTCGCGAAAGGTCCTCGGCCCGGATGCCGACCCCGCACAGATCGAGGCGCTGCGTCTCCGCCTGGAGCACCTTGAGCGGACCGGCGTCGTCGTCCGGGTCCGCGGCGAGAAGCTCTCCCTGATCGAGTTCACCAACTACCAGGCCGGGACCCTGGCGGTCCGCGGGGAGGCCAAGGGCTTCCTCCTCTCGGGAGACCGGGCCATTCCCGACACGCCGATCGCCAAGGGGGGGCTTGCGAGCGCCCTGGACGGCGACTTCGTCCTGGTTAGGGTTGAGAAGACCAAGACCAAGGCCGAGAAGGGGCGACGACCGCGGTTCGCCCGCGCTCCCCGCGAGATCGGCACTGTCGTGAAGGTCCTCGTCCGGCGCCGCGACACCATCGTCGGCAAGATCGCGCGCGGCCCGGACGGCACCGTCGTCGTCCCGTTCGACTCGAAGATCGACGCCCGCTTCCGCGTCCCCGACGGGAAGGACCTCGAGGCGCCGGACGGAGTCTTCGTCGACGCGCGGATCGTCGCATGGCCCGACGAGGAGCGGCTTGCCCTCGCCGAGGTGATCGAGGTGATCGGCTTCGAGGGGGACCCCGGCGTCGACGTGGAGGTCGTCTCCCGGAAGTGGGCGCTCCCGCGCGTCTTCTCGGAGGCTGCGATCACAGAATCCGAGGCTGCCCTCCGCCAGGTGGAGGGCGACGAGCGGCAGCAACGCGCCGACTACACCCGCCGGACCATCGTCACGATCGACGGTGAGACCGCGCGAGACTTCGACGACGCCATCGAGGCTGAGGAGCTGTCGGGCGGCGGCTTCCGGATTGGCATCCACATCGCCGACGTCTCGCACTACGTCCGCCCCGGCACGGCCCTCGACGCGGACGCCATCGAGCGGGGGACCTCGGTCTACTTTCCTGACCGGGCGATCCCGATGCTCCCCGAGCGCCTCTCGAACGACCTCTGCTCGCTCAGGCCGGACGAAGAGCGGCGCACCGTGTCGGCCCTTATGACGCTCGACGCCTCGGGCGAGGCGGTCAAAGCCGAGTTCACCAGGAGCCTCATCCGTTCCAAGGCGCGGCTCACCTACAGCTCGGTCGGCGCTTTCCTCGAGACCGGCGTGCCCCCGGCCGGAGTGGCGCCGGAAGTCCCGCTAATGCTCCGCGTGGCAGCGCGTGCCGCCAAGCTCCTGGCGGCGCGGCGGACCGCGCGCGGCTCTCTCGACTTCGACCTTCCCGACGCCGACGTCCTGTTGGGTGAGACGGGCGACGTCGTCGCCATCGTCAAGGCGGTCCGGAACGAGGCGCACCGGCTGATCGAGGAGTTCATGCTCGCCGCGAACGAGGCGGTGGCGAAGCACATCCAATTCGTCCCGACCCCCGCCCTCTACCGCGTCCACGACCGGCCGGACGAACGGAAGCTGGCCGACGTGCGCGCCGTCCTGGAGCCGCTCGGTTACCGCGTCCCCGACGTCGACGACGAGGTGACACCGGCCGTCTTCCAGTCGATTCTCGCCCAGGCCGAAGGGCAGCCCGAGGAACGGTTCGTCTCGGACCTCGTTCTCCGGAGCCAGAAGAAGGCGCTCTACTCCGAGGAATGCCGTGGCCATTACGCGCTGGCGGCGCCTTACTACTGCCACTTCACCTCGCCGATCCGGCGGTACCCCGACCTCCTCGTCCACCGCGCCCTCGTCGAGTGGATCGCCCTCCGCCGCCCGCCCGATGGGGAAGAGGCGGCGGGCCGGACCGCCTGGATGGCCGAGGCCGGGCCGCACTGCTCCAACCGGGAGCGGCGCGCCGAGTCGGCCGAGCGGGAGGCGCTGGCCTGGAAGAAGTTCGTTTTCCTCTCGAAGCGTGTGGGAGAGGAGTTCGACGCCTACATCTCGGCCGTCGTCTCCTTCGGCCTCTTCATCGTGCTGGCCGACCTCATCGTCGACGGCCTCGTCGCGATCGACACGCTCGAGGACGACTTCTACCGGTACGAGGATGTCGACCACCGCCTCGTCGGCGCCACCCACGGCCGCGTCTTCCGCCTGGGCGACACCGTCCGCGTGAAGCTGATCAAGGCCGACCCGGAGCGGCGGATGCTGGAGTTCGTCATGGCCGGCGCATCGAAGACGCTGCGTAGCCCGAGCCGAGGCGCCGCGATGGAGAGGAACCGTGGGCGGAATGCGGCGCCCCCGGGCCCGGGTTCGAGCCGCGGCCGCGGCCGGAGCAGGGGCCGGAAGTGACGGAAGAGACGAACGGTACGAAAGGTACGCGGTCCCAGGACGCCGGCGAGGAGGCCCCCGCCCGGTCCCACGTCGTCCTGGTCGGGCGGCCGAACGTCGGGAAGTCGGCCCTTTTCAACCGCCTCGCGGGCGTCCGCCGCGCCCTCGTGCACGACCGCCCGGGCATGACCCGCGACATCCTCGAAATGAATGCCAGGACCGGATCCGGGCGTGGCTACCGCCTCGTAGACACCGGCGGCCTGGACCTGGACGCCGCCGGAGGCTTCGCAGCCTGGACGAGCGACCGGGCGCTGTCGGCCGTGGCTGACGCCTCGCTGCTGATCTTCGTCCTGGACGGGGCCGCCGGGCTCCTCCCGGAGGACGAGCGGCTCTCCAGGAAGCTCCGCGCCCTCGGCAAGCCGGTGGTCGTCGCGTGGAACAAGGCCGACACCCGCGAGGCGCAACAGCGCGAGGGGGAGGCCACCACACTAGGGTTCGATACCGTCGTCACGGTCTCGGCCCTCCACGGAATCGGCGCCGACGAGCTGGAAGACGCCATCGACGCCAACCTCGGCCCCGACCTCGACCCGGAGACCCGGATCAACCCGCTCCCCATCGCAATCATCGGCCGCCCAAACGTCGGCAAGTCGTCTCTCGTCAACGCTCTTTCGGGGCGCGACAAGGTGATGGTCTCGGAGATCGCGGGGACCACGCGCGACGCCATCGACGTCGCTCTGGAGAAGGACGGCCGCCACTATCTCCTCGTCGACACCGCCGGTATCCGCCGGAAGGGGAAGACCGAGGACCCGGCCGAGAAGCTCTCCATTGTGGCGGCCCGGAAGGCGATGGAGCGGGCGAAGATCGCCATCGTCGTCTTCGACGCGGCCGAAGGCGTGACGGCGCAGGACGCCCACATCACCGGCTACGCCGAGGAGGCGCGGCGGGGCATCCTTCTCGTGGCGAACAAGTGGGACCTGGTCGAGGCCGACCATGCGCGGGTGAAGGCTCTCCACGATTCGGTCACCCAGCGGTTCGTCTTCGCCAGGGGCGCTCCGTTCCTCCCGGTCTCTTGCAAGACGGGCAAGAGCGTGGGGCGGATCCTCCCGGAGGCCGACGCGCTCGCGAAGCGATTCGCCACGCGGTTGTCCACCGGGGAGCTGAACCGTCTGCTCCAGCGGGCGTTCGAAGCTCAAGAGCCACGAGGGAAGTCGGGGCGCACCCTCCGCATAAGGTATGCCGTCCAGGTCGCCAGCAACCCGCCGCTCATCCGTCTGTTCGCCGACCGGGCTGAGCCGCTCCACTTCTCCTTCGAGCGGTACCTCCAGAACAGAATCCGCGAGAAGTGGAAGCTGGCGGGGGTCCCGCTGAAATTCGTCGTCAAGCCCGGCGAGTGAGGCTCTTCGGGTAAACTGAGTCCCAGGAAGCGCTTCCCGGACGTTTCCTCTTGGGAGGTTTAGTTGGCCGGACCCGACGCACAGCGCGACGCAAAGTACAAGCCGGCTGAGGTCTGCCGGCTGGCGGACGTGCAACCTTACGTCCTCCGCTACTGGGAGTCGGAGTTCCCGTTCCTGGTCCCGAATCGGAACGCGCCGGGTCCGCGGAGCTACACCGAGCATGACCTCCAGCTGATTCGCCGGATCAAGAAGCTCCTTTACGATGAGGGATACACCATCGCGGGCGCGAAAAAGCGGCTCGAGGCGGAGCTGAAGAAGGGCGTTCCCCTATTCGACGACGCCGAGCTGACGGAGTCCGAGACGGCCGAGGTGGCGGAGGCTGAGGCTCCCGTGGCCGAGACCGCCGTCGCCTCCTTCGACCCCGACGACACCGGAGCCGGCTCGCCGGCCCCGCAGAAGCCGAAGCGGAAGGCGAAGGCACCGCCGCCCGCGCCCCCTCCCGACGACATCGCCGTTGATGTCGACGCGCCGGAGGCCGAGGGACTCGTGTTCTCCCCTCCCGCGCGGACTCAACCGCCCGTCCCTCCCGCGCCGCCGGTCCCGACGGTGATCATCCGCCGCGAGAAGGACCCGCGTGTCGCCGAGGCCGTGACGGAGCTGAAGGAGATCCTCGCCATCCTCGAGAAGGAGTGAGCGCCTGCACTTACTTCTCTTTCGTGCGCTAGCGTGCGCTCCCGTTGACCGTTCCATCCCCCGGTGATACAACCCGCGGGCCCCCGGGAGCCCCCGGCCCCGCAGCCGGCCTCCCGATTCGGACGTCGTCGGTCGGGACGTGGCGCAGCCTGGTAGCGTACTTGAATGGGGTTCAAGGGGTCGCGGGTTCGAATCCCGCCGTCCCGACCACTGATTCTAAAAGACTTAGCGGCATCCGCCGAAAGGCGTCGAAAAGCCGAATAGCAATAGGGTAGCAGTTGCGCCGGGGTTTCGAGCGGCCTCAGCCGCAGCGGAGCCCCTTCCCGATCTTCGCCGCGAATCTCTCAGGGCCACGCGGTAAACGCCATTGACGCGGAAACCGACCTGACTCGGCCGGTCCCGTAGGAAGGCTCATGACCCGCGATGTTCTTCGCGCCCGAGCCCGGGAGCGCTTTCTTTTCGCCGGACCCGGCGTCGTGCTGGTCCACGATGACCGGGACCCCGTGAGAGGATTTCGCTCTCATGCTCGCCGGCCGAAGCCTCTTGGACACCGGGCCACGGGAACTCCTCTCCGGGACGGTCGAACGAGTGACATTCCACAGCGAGGAGAGCGGCTTCGCCGTCCTGCGCGTGGCCGTGCGGGGGCGACGAGACTTTGTGACTGTCGTCGGCCAAGCGGCGCGCATATCGGCGGGTGAAGCGATCCAGGCTTCCGGCAGCTGGGTGAACGACAGCACCCATGGACTCCAGTTCAAGGCTGCGCACCTCCAGACGGCTGCGCCCACCACTGCCGAGGGGATGGAGCGGTTCCTCGGATCCGGTCTCGTCAAAGGGATCGGGCCCGGCCTCGCCCGCCGGCTGGTCGCGGCATTCGGTCCGGAAGTCTTCGACGTCATCGAGCAGAAGATTGCGTTGATCCGGGCCAGAGCAGGAATCAGCTATGCCCTCACCGAGGCGATGGATGACGGCCACTGCGGCCTGCCCCGGGAAGAACTCCTCGGGCTGGCCGAGAAACTCCTGGAGGTCGAGCAGCCCATCCTCGTGGAGGCCCTTACCTCCCCGTCAACTCGTTCGCAATGGCCGGGGCCTCGAAGACCTTCGCGATCGCCTCGGTCAGCGCCTTGGAGTGGACGGCCACGGCGCGTCCCTTCTCGTCCGTGTAGACATACCGCCAGACGAGCGATTCGATGTTGCCGTCGAAGATGAGGCCGACGAGTTCTCCCTTCGTGTTGACGACGGGCGAGCCGGAGTTGCCGCCGATGATGTCGGCTGTCAGGACGAAGTTCATCGGCGTGGCGAGGTCGAGCATTCCCTTCTTCTCTTGCCAGCGGGGCGGGAGCTTGAAGGGCTCCTGGTCGTCGAAATCGGCGGAGCGGCCGTAGAGGCCGAAGAAGCTCGTCTTCCACGAGACGACCGTCCCCTCGGCCGGGTACCCCTTCGCGGTGCCGTAGGAGAGCCGGAGCGTGAACGTCGCGTCGGGCGGAACGCTCTTGCCATAAGCCTTGAAGCGGGCGGGTCCGAGCTTCTCGGCGGCGCGCGTGCCGACGGCGTCGATCTCGTCCTCTTTGAATTTCCGGATCTCCCGCTCCGCGGGGTCGATCTTCCGCGCGAGGGCGATCATCGGGTCCGTTGAGGCTTCGACGGCCTTCCGCCCCCCATTCACGAGCGCTCGGCGGACCTCCGGGTCGTCGAGTTTCGTCCCATCGACCACCACCTTCGCCGACTCGGCGGGAGGCTTCCCTCCGAGCACGGTTTTCACGAACGGGTGCCCGGCGCCGAGCTGCTCCGCCGCCTCGGTCCACTGGTCCGCGAGGGTTGTCTCCTGGAGGTCGCGGTAGATCGGAGCCTTCGAGAAGAGCGCAAACTCGAGGCTCGCGAGGTTCGACTCGCGATACTCTTCGAGCCGCGTCTCGTTCGGCTTCTCCTTCTCGGCGACGAGCTGGACGATCTGTCCGGCAATCCCAAGAAAGCGCGAACCGCCGAAGCCGACGAGCTGCATCTCGTGGATTCGCGGGGCGGCCTTCCGGTAGGCCTCGGCAACCGGCGTCCACGGGTTCCCGACGGACTTCGCCATTTCCGGGTCCTTCGCGATCGCGGCCTTAAATGCTGCCTCGTCCGCCGCCTTTTTCTTCGTCACGGCGGGATCGAGGAGCCCCGCCTGGTAGCCGCCGATGGCCTTCTGCGAGTTCTCGACGCCGAAGAGAGCGGCCTTGGCCCGCCGCGCCGACTCTGGGGAGCGCCTCGAGTACTCCTGCAGGAGCGCCCGGCGCCGGGCCAGGAGCCTGAGAACGTTCGGGTTGCGGATGTCCCGCTCGAACTCCATCTCGGCGAGAGTCGATAGTCGCCCCGTGGAGCCAGGGTGCCCGAAGACGAAGAGGAGCTCGTTCTCCCTCGGCCCGTTCTCCGACCACTTCAGGTAGTGCGCGGGCGCGACGGGCTTTCCGTCCTCCCAGGCGCGGAAGATCGCCACGTCGAGGTCGTAGCGCGGGAACGTGAAGTTGTCCGGGTCGCCGCCGTAGAACGCGATCGCCTGCTCCGGCGCGAAGACGAGCCTCACGTCGGTGTACTTCCGGTACCGGTAGAGCTGGAACTCCGACCCGTCGTAGAGCATCACGACGTCGCAGCGGAGCTTCGTCTCGTCGGAGCACGCCTTCTCGATCTTCGCGGTCGCGGCCTTCCGCTGCTCCCGCGCGTCCTTGTCGCTGGCTTCCGGCTTGATCGCCGACAGGACCCGCGTCGAGACGTCCTCCATCGAGACGAGGACGTTCAACTCGAGGTCAGGGCACGGAACCTCTTCGGCGGCCGTCCTCGCGACGTAGCCGGAGGCAACGTAGTCCTTTTCGGCGGTAGAGATCTTCTGGATGCAGCCGAGCCCGACGTGGTGGTTCGTCATCCCGAGGCGCGTCTT
>CALFNC010000180.1 GCA_937902605.1 uncultured Acidobacteriota bacterium
GTGCCCGGCGAAGACGGCCTGCCAGAGGTCCGACTGCTCGCTCTTCGTCGGGAGGCCGGTGGAGGGGCCGCCCCGCTGGACGTCGAGGACGACGGCGGGGATCTCCGCCATCGCGGCGAGCCCGAGCATCTCGGTCATCAGGGAGAGGCCGGGACCGGAGGTCGATGTCATCGCCTTCACCCCGGCGAACGACGCGCCGACGACCGAGCCGAGCGCGGCGAGCTCATCCTCGGTCTGAATGACCGACCCTCCGACCTTGGGCATCCACTCGGAGAGGAAGTGGAGCACCTCGGACGACGGCGTGATCGGGTAGCCGCCGAAAAACCGGCATCCGGAGTGAATCGCCGCGACCGAAGTTGCCTCGTTCCCGGACATCAGGAGCTTCGGCGCCGCTTTCGTGTAGACGAGCCTCCGGGCAGCGAGATCGCCCGGAAGGCTTCTCGCATAGGCAGCGCCGGCGTCGAAGCCCTTGAGGTTGGCTTCCAGGACGGCCGCCTTCTTCTTCGTGAACTTCTTCTCGACCGCAGCGCGGATCGAGCTCGACGGGAGCCCAAACAGCTCGGCGAAGAGGCCGAGCGAGACGATGTTCTTCGACGCTTTCGTTCCCGTGCTCTCCGTCGCGAGCTTGATGAAGGGGACGGGGACCCAGGAGTGTCCGGCGCCGAGGCCAAGGTCGGCCGGAGACGGGGCGCCCGCGTCCGCTTCCTCGAAGAGGACGGCCGCGTTCGGCTGGAGGGCGACTTCGCCCTGGAAGCGTCCGAAGTCGGCCCAGTTGAAGACCGCGAGGATGTCGACCGCGTCGCCTTGCGCGTAGATCTTGTCCGTGGAGATGCGGACCACGCACGACGTCTCTCCGCCGCGAATCTGAGGCCCGTAGGCTTCGGTCTTGATGACGTTGAGGCCATCGCGGGCCGCGGCCTGCGCGAGCATCTCCCCCATCGTCACGACTCCGTCGCCGCCGGAGCCGATCATGGCGATTGTCAGGTCTTTTGTTGGCATCGTCTCCCTTTCACACCGCTTGCCGCGGAAAGAAACCCGGAGTTTGAGATCCGTCCCCGCCCCATACCATGATTCAAATGTTTCAGATGGAATCCTCCGGAGGACTTCGGGAGGGAACCCCCGGCGTGCCCCGGTCGACTCGGATAAGGGGGCCGGATTATGAAGCATGGGACCGGCTCGTGGACCGGGGAAACGGGTCTCCGAGCCCAGATCCTTCATCCGGTGAATTTCATGACTCTTATGGCTCATTGAAAAACACGAACGATCGTACTATTTTATGGGTGTGAGCAGAGGTGATGTCACCCGCCAGATGATCCTCGAGAGGGCGCTTTCCCTCGCGAGCGAGCTGGGTTTGGAAGGGGTCACGATCGGCCATCTCGCCACCGACCTAAACCTCTCTAAGAGCGGGCTTTTTGCCCACTTTCAGTCGAAGGAGGCCCTGCAGCTGCAGCTTCTCGATTTCGCCGCGCTCCGGTTCTTCGAAATAGTGATCCGGCCGGCCATGGCGTTTCCAGCGGGAGAGAATCGGATCAGGGCGATGTTCGAGAACTGGCTCGCCTGGCCGAAGCCGGAAGCATTGCCGGGAGGCTGCTTCTTCGTCGCCGCCGCGACCGAGCTCGACGACCGTCCGGGATCGCTCCGGGACCGCCTGGTCGAGCTCCAGGTCCGCTGGCTCGGCGTCCTCGCCGAGTCGGCCCGGCAGGCAGTGGCCGAAGGGGAGTTCCGGCCCGAGATCGACGGCGAGCAGTTCGCCCACGACGTCTACGGGGTCATGCTAGCGTTCCACCACGCGGCCCGGTTACTGAGGGACCCGAAGGCGAGAGCCAGGGCCCGGACCGCGTTCGAATCTCTCCTCGCGGCGGCCCGCCGCCCGTTGGTTGCGGTGCCGGTCGAGGGAGAGTTGACGTCTGGGCTGGGGAACCGGGGACCCGGCCGGGAATCTCTGACCCCGGAAAGGATAGGTGTCTGATGACCACGCTTCTCCACCTAGAATCATCTCTCACTGAGAAGGGGGCAAGGAAGGCGCCGAAGCAGTGCGTCACTCCGGGATGCCCCCATGTCGTCACCGAGTCGTGGGAAGAGTCAGGCCTCCTCTGCGATGAATGCGCGATCGAGGGGGAGCTCTACGACCGGGACGCCCGGTGGGACCACGTTTGCCCGATTCCCGGCACGCACTGCCTCCCCTGTCAGGCGCGCGACGAGGCCCAGATGCAGGAACTCGAGCTCCGGGAACGGAAGCGCCTGAAAAGCTGAGGTTTTCCTCGGAGGAAGGCCTGATGGAGACCGCCCCCGGTGCCGACCGCTACGTCCTCGACCTTACCGCTCTCAACCGGCTGATCGAAGCCGTCCGGGAGGCCGGGTATCGCGTCGCGGGTCCGAAGGTACGGGACGGAGCCCTCTGTTACGAGGAGCTGGACCCTGACGAGACGCTGCCTCAGGGGGTCCGGGACGAACAGGGGGCTGGACGGTACCGGCTGAGGACAGGCGGCGACGCCGCCCTCTTTAGCCAAGCCGTCGGACCCCACTCGTGGAAGCGGTTCCTCTCGCCCCCGGAGCAGCGGCTCTTCACGGCGAAGAAGGACGACCGCGGTTTCCGATTCGAGCCTGGCGCGATCGACGATGGAAAATGGGCCTTCATCGGCGTCCGGCCTTGCGACCTCGCGGCGATTCGTCTGTGGGACAAGGTTTTTCAGGACGGAGCGTGGGCCGACTCTGCGTACCGGGCGATCCGGGAACGTGTCCTCGTCGTGGCCGTCCAATGCACCGCACCCGCGGGCACGTGCTTTTGTCTCTCGATGGGGACCGGGCCCCGCGCCGGCCACGGATTCGACCTCGCGCTCACTGAGATCGGGAACGGAGCTCCCCGGTTCCTCGTCGAGGCCGGGACGCCAACAGGGGAAGAGATCCTGGCCCTGGTTCCCAAGGTCCGGGCTGGGCCCGAGGAGATCGCCGAAGGGGAACGGAGACTGGGCCAGGCGGAGACGTCGATGGGACGTTCGCTCGACGTGGACGGTCTCGCCGAGCTGTTGTCCCGACAAGTCGACAGCCCCCGTTGGGAGGAGATCGCGGTGCGGTGCCTGGCCTGTGGCAACTGCACGATGGCGTGCCCGACCTGCTTCTGCACGACGGTGGAGGACACCTCCGACCTGACCGGGTCGACCGCGGAGCGGTGGCGGCGCTGGGACTCCTGCTTCACATTGGGCTTCTCATACATCCACGGCGGCAGCGTCCGGCGGACAATCTCGGCGCGCTACCGGCAGTGGATGACCCACAAGCTCGCGACGTGGCACGCGCAGTTCGGGGAGACCGGCTGCGTCGGCTGCGGCCGATGCATCACCTGGTGCCCGGCGGGAATCGACATCACGGAGGAGGCGCGTCTGTTCCGCCAGGCGGCCGAGGCCGTGCCGGCACCGCGGAGCTGAGAAGGAGAGCGCGATGGAGACACTCGAACCTCTTCTGGCCGAGCACCCGTTCGTGCGGGGGATGAGCCCGTCGCAGATCGAGACGGTCGCCGGGTGCGCGAGCAACGTGCGCTTCCAGACGGGCCAATACCTCTTCAAGGACGGGGAGGAGGCGAACCAGTTCTACATCATCCGGAAGGGGCGGATCGCCATCGAGGCGGCGTCGCCGACCCACGACCCGATCCTGATCCACACCTACGGCGACGGCGAGATTCTGGGGTGGTCGTGGCTCGTCCCCCCCTACCGCTGGCGTTTCTCGGGGAAGGCCCTCGAGCTCACCCGCGTCCTGATGATCGATGGGAAGTGCCTCCGGGGGAAGTGCGAGAAGGACCACGACCTCGGCTACGAGCTCCTCAAGCGCTTCGCGGACATCCTGGCGGGCCGCCTCGACTCCGCCCGCCTTCAGCTGATCGACATGTACGCCTCGGCGTCGAAGGGACGGCGCCGGTGACGCTCGCCGTCGCGGAGGCGCCAGCCGCGGCTGGCCGAACCGGCCCGCCCTCCGACCCGATGCTCCCGAGGCCATGGCGGGTCTGCCGTTCGGTCCGGGAGACGGACGACACCTTCACCCTGGAGCTGATCCCCGAGCCGGGGCAGCCGGTCCAGCCGTTCGCGGCCGGCCAGTTCAACATGCTCTACCTCCCGGGGATCGGCGAGGTGCCGATCTCGATCAGCGGGGACCCGACCTATCCGCACACGCTCGTCCACACGACCCGGGCCGTCGGGGCCGTCACCAAGAAGATGGCGGCGATCCGGCGAGGCGATGCGATCGGAGTCCGCGGGCCCTTCGGAACAGCGTGGCCCGTTGAGGATTCCGAAGGCAACGACGTCGTCTTCGTCGCGGGCGGGATCGGCCTCGCTCCCTTGCGGCCGGCCCTGATACAGGTCCTCTCCCGCCGGGAACGGTACGGCCGCGTCGTCCTCCTCTACGGTGCGCGGACGCCGGACGACATCCTCTTCCGCAAGCAGCTCCGCGAGTGGCGCGCCGACTTCGACCTGGAGATCCAAGTGACCGTCGACCGGGCCACACACGATTGGAGGGGGAACGTCGGCGTCGTGACGGCGCTGATCTCACGGGTTCCGTTCGAGCCCGGCCACACCGTTGCGATGATCTGCGGCCCCGAGGTGATGATCCGGTACACGGTGATGGAGCTGGAGCGCCGCGGCGTCACGCCAGACCGGGCCTACGTCTCTCTCGAGCGGAACATGAAGTGCGCGGTCGGCTTCTGCGGCCACTGCCAGCTCGGGCCTCTCTTCATCTGCAAGGACGGCCCGATCTTCCCCTACGAGAAGGTCGCCGTCCTCCTCAGCCAGCGGGAGGTCTGAGATGGGCGAACGGAAGAAGCCGACGCTCGCCGTCTTCAAGTTCGCCTCCTGCGACGGCTGCCAGCTCAGCCTCCTCGACTGCGAGGACGAGCTCCTGGCCGTGGCCTCCGAGGTGGAGATCGCGAGCTTCCTCGAAGCCTCCCGGGCGGTGGCGAAGGGACCGTACGACCTCACCCTGGTGGAGGGGTCGATCACGACACCTCACGATGCCGAGCGGATCCACCAGATCCGCAGGGTCTCGAGGACTCTCGTGACCATCGGAGCCTGCGCGACGGCGGGCGGCATCCAGGCGCTCCGGAACTTCAAGGATGTGTCGGACTTCGCAAAGATCGTCTACGCGTCCCCCGAGACCATCGAAGCGCTGGGGAAGTCGACGCCGATCGTGGACCACGTCTTCGTCGACTTCGAGCTCCGTGGGTGTCCGGTTAGCAAGAAACAGCTCGTTGGGGTGCTGAGCGCGTGGCTGAACGGCCGCTCTCTGGAGGTGAGCGCGGCGAGCGTCTGCCTGGAGTGCAAGCGCCGGGAAACGCCCTGCGTGATGGTTGCCAGCGGTACGCCCTGTCTCGGGCCGGTGACGCATGCGGGCTGCGGCGCGATCTGCCCTTCATTCCGGCGAGGCTGTTACGGGTGCTTCGGGCCGATGGAGAGCGCCAACACCGCGTCGATGGCGGCGGTCTGGCAGTCGATCGGCGCGACCGGGCCGGACCTCGTCCGGGCGTTCCGCTCCTTCAACGCCGGTGCGGAGCCGTTCCGCAGGGAGAGCGAAGTCCATGAGCAACGGTAAGGAGCCCGCGCACAAGGCGAGGACCATCCGCGTGGAGGCGCTCGCCAGGGTCGAAGGCGAGGGCGGCCTCTCGATCAAGATTCGAGGGAACAAGGTCATCGAAGCCCTCCTCCGGATCTACGAGCCCCCGCGATTCTTCGAGGCGTTCCTGCGCGGCCGCGGGTACACCGAAGCCCCGGACATCACGGCGCGGATCTGCGGGATCTGCCCGGTCGCGTACCAAATGAGTGCGGTGCACGCCCTCGAGGCGGCCTGCGGGACGGACGTCACGCCGGCGATCCGCTCGCTCCGCCGCCTCCTCTACTGCGGCGAGTGGATCGAGAGCCATGTCCTCCACGTGGCGATGCTCCACGCCCCCGACTTCCTCGGGTACGAGAGCGCCCTCCACATGGCGAAGGACCATCCCGAAGTGGTGACCAAGAGCCTCGCGCTGAAGAGGACCGGGAACGCGATCGTCACCCGCGTGGGGGGACGGGAGATTCACCCCGTCAACGTCCGCGTCGGCGGCTTCTACCGGGCTCCATCGAAGGCCGAGCTGGCCCCCCTCGTGCCCGAGCTCCAGGAGGGGCGGCGCATCGCGGAGGAGCTTCTCGACCTGGCGGCCGGCCTCACGTTCCCGGATTACGAGGTCGACTACGAGTTCGTCGCGCTCCGCCACCTCACGGACTACCCGCTGAACGAAGGACGAATCGTCTCGAGCCGTGGCCTCGACATCCCCGTGTCGGACTACGAGGCCCACTTCGTCGAGGAGCAGGTCAAACATTCGAACGCGCTCCACTCGCGCCTGAAGGGCCGGGGGCACTACTTCGTCGGGCCTCTGGCCCGGTATAGCCTGAACTTCGACCGCCTGCCAGGGACGATTCAGGACGCGGCGAGGAGAGCGGGCTTAGGGCCGGTCTGCCGGAATCCGTTCCGGAGCATCGTCGTTCGAATGGTCGAGACGCTCTGGGCGATCGACGAGGCGCTCCGGATCCTGGTCTCCTACGAGCCGCCGGAGCCGTCGTTCGTGCCGGTCACCCCGCGCGCGGCGACCGGGAGCGGGTGCACGGAGGCCCCCCGCGGGATCCTCTACCACCGCTACCGCATCGCCCCGGACGGGACGATCGAGGACGCCAAGATCGTTCCTCCAACCTCGCAGAACCTGGCGACGATCGAGGACGACCTGAAAAACTTCGTAGAGAGGCACCTCGACCTTCCAGCCGAGCAGCTCGGGTGGCAGTGCGAGCAGGCCGTCCGGAACTACGACCCCTGCATCTCGTGCGCCACCCACTCGCTGAGATTGACGATCGATAGGCGCTGACCTAAGTGCCGCACGGTACTAAGAACGCTCCCTCGACCGGAACATGGTCGCCGGATTCCCGGGGGAATGACCTGTCGAGCGCTTACATCTAGCGCGGGATCCGGAAGGGCGGGAGGATGTCGACGCCGGCCGAGAGTTCGGCGCACCAGTCGATGAACTGGCGGACCATCTCCTTCCCACGGAAGAACGCGCCGTGCTGCGGCGCGATCGTGTCGATCTCGAGGCCACGGACCATGTCGGCCCAGGCCCGGAGCACCTTGTTCGAGGCCATGTAACGCCGGTGGAACCCCTCCATGTAGGGGATGTGGGCGCCGAAGTCCCGGACCTCCTGGTAATCCATCCCGAGGGAGGCCCCGAGGTCTCCGCTGTAGAGGATTTTCGAGACCGGGTCGTAGACTTGGAAGTTCCCGGGTGAATGCAGGAAGTGGGCCGGGAGGACGAGGAGCTCGGAGCCGGCCAGGTCGAGCCGCATCCCTTCGTCGGGGATCGCCTTCAGCCTGTCGATCACCAGCTGGTCCAGCCCGAAGTGGGGGACGAAGCGGATCCAAAGCGCAGAGATCCAGGCGGTCGCCTCCGTCGTCATCAGCCAGCCGTTCGCGGCGGCGATGATGTCGGGGTCCTGGTGGGAGAAGAAAATCAGCTTCAGCTCCCCGTCGCCCAGGAGGGCGGTCGACTCCGACATGGCGCGGGTGTAGACCCTGTGTCCTCCCGGGTCGAGGATCATCCCGGCCCCGTCGTGGACGATCAGATGCTGGTTCGCCTGGACTGCCTGCCCGCGGCCGAAGTCCTCGAGGAGGATGTTCCGATGGGTCGCGTTCTGGAAAAGGGTGATGGACGCCATGTTCATCTCCTTGGTTGGACCGTGTCGCACCCGCCGGGACGCCGACTTACCGAGCGGGAACGAGGTATTTCTCGGGAAGCAGGTCGACGCCGCAGTCCAGCCCATGGAGCCAGTCGAGGAACCGGCCGGACACTTCCTTTCCGCGGAAGAGCGCACCGTGCTGCGGGGCGATCGTCTCGACGTCGAGGGTGCGGACCATGTCGACCCAGGCGCGGACAGCCTTCCTCGACGCGAGGTAGCGGCGATGGAACCCCTCCATGTACTTGACGTGATCGGCGAAGTCGCCAACCTCGTGGTAGCCCATCCCGAGGGACGCCCCGATATCGCCGCTGTAGAGGATCTTCGACACCGTGTCGTAGACGCTGAAGTTCCCGGGCGAATGGAGGAAGTGGGCGGGGAGGATGATGAGGTCGCACCCGGCGAGGTCGAGATGCATCCCCTCGTCGGGGATCGGCTTCAGCCGGTCGATGACGAGGGAGTCGAGGCCGAAGTGGGGGATGAACCGGAGCCACAACGCTGACACATAGGCGACCGCGTCGGTCGTCATCAGCCATCCGTTCAGCGCGGCGACGATGTCGGGGTCCTGGTGGGAGAGGAAGATGTACTTCAGCGTCGAGCGGCCCAGGAGCGCCTTGGTCTCCGAGAGCGCCCGGTTGTAGACCCTGGGGCCGCCGGGGTCGAGGATCATTCCCGCACCGCCGTGGACGATGAGGTGCTGGTTGGCCTGGACCATCTGGCTTTGGCCGAAATCCTCCAGCATGAAATTCCGGTGAGTGCCGTCGTCGTAGAGCTTCAAGGAGGGCATCGTCGTCTTCCTCTCTAGAGGGCCTTCGTGATCGGAAATTGGCGTTGTCGCGGGCACCACGGCCCTCCCCTCCACCTGGGCATGCGGAGAGATGTTACCGCCGGGCTCCGCTCTCGGCCGCGACTCCGTGACGAAAGGCGTCGAGGAACGCCTCGAGGTGCCTCCAGCCGGTCCGGGCGTTCCCCACGGCGACGCGAAGGGAGTACCGCCCCGCCACCGTCGCGTGGGAGATGAAGGTGCGGCCGTCGGCGTTGATCCGCTCGAGGATCCGGCGGTTCGCCCCATCGGCCTCCTCGGGGCTGAGACCTGCCGGCGCCCAGCGAAAGGCCACGACCGAGAAGGGCGTCGGGGCCGCCAGGACGACGTCTGGCTCCGCCCCGATTACCTCGCGCAGCCGGTGGGCCAGGGCGATGTGCTCCCGGAGCATCGCGCGGACGCCTTCTGCCCCGAAGGTCCGGAGCATCATCCACAGCTTCAGCGCCCGGAAGCGGCGGCCCAGCTGGACCCCGTAGTCCATGTACTCGCGGACTCCGGCCGCCCCTTCGGGGGTCTCGAGGTAGTTCGGGACCACCGAGAAGGCGCGCCGGACCCGCTCCATCCGCCTAAAGAACAGCCCGGTGCATTCCAGCGGTACCAGCATCCACTTGTGTGGGTTGAAGACCACCGAGTCGGCCCGCTCCCACCCCGAGAAGAGTGGACGGAGCTCCGGGAGCAAGGCGGCCGACCCGGCATAGGCGGCGTCGACGTGCATCCAGAGCCCTTCCCGTTCGCAGAGATCCGCCACGGCGGGGAGGGGGTCGACGGAGGTCACGGTCGTCGTACCGGCCGTGGCGACGACGGCGACGGGCCGGAGGCCC
>CALFNC010000181.1 GCA_937902605.1 uncultured Acidobacteriota bacterium
CCTCGCAGGCTCGCCGGAGAATTTCGCGATGTAGATCGGCCCGGAGAGCGGCCCGATCGAGCCGGTGCCCCGGACGAGGCGCGCCACGGTCGAGAACGTCGTCCGGGTCTGCCGGACGTTCTCCTCCCAGGAGGCGGTCAGCGCCGCCAGAAGGCCGAGGCTCCTTCGCACCATCTCGGTCCGCGGGGCGAACCCGATCTTCCACGAGCTCGCCTCTTTCCTCGGGACGATCGGGATGGTGATATGGCCCTCGGGACGCTCGACAACGAACTCGATCGGGGACGGCCCGAGCTCGCCGAACTTGGACGAGGCTTCACGGACGCGGCGAACGATCTCGTAATACCCGGACACCCCACGCCCGCCCACGGAGATGATCCGGTCCCCGGCCTTGAGCCCAGCCTTGGCACCCGGATACCCCGGGACGAGCCGGTCCACGATGGGGGGAAGGTAGGGGTTGAGGCCGGTATACCCGATGTCATACTTGGTCTGCGGCTCCGGTCGAAGCTCCAGCTCGAGGGACTCTCCTTCCCGAAGCAGGCCGACCCGGATCAGCTCCCGCGGCGCCAGCCCCAGGTCCATCTCCACTTCCCGCCAGGTCGACACGGGACGTCCCGAGAGAGCGACGATTCGGTCGTCGACCTTCACGCCGGCCTTCTCCGCCGGGCTTCCGGCGTCGACGTGCTTAACGACCGGGGCCTCTTCTTGGTACTTCGGAACCTCCATTCCGATCATGAGAGCCGCGGCGGTCAGGAGGATGGCCATGACCAGGTTGACGCCAGGGCCGGCGAAGAGGACGACGAGACGTTGCCACCGCGCGCCGACCGCGGGGGCAACCGCGTCGTTCCCCGAAACGACGTCGCTCTCGTCCGGCCCGAGACCGATGACCTTGACGTATCCGCCCAGCGGGATCAAGGAGACGCGGTAGTCGGTCTCTTTCCGCTTGAACCCGAAGAGGCGCTTCCCGAACCCGACGGAGAAGACCTCGACCGGGAAGCGGAAGAGCTTCGCGACCGCGAAATGCCCTCCTTCGTGGAAGACGATGAGGAACGACAGGACGAAGACGAGGGCCAGGATGTTGGTCGGAATGTTCATTCGTGATCGTTTCTACGCCTTGCGCGGCGTCGCGGTTGCGCGGGATGAGGAGGCCCCAGCGGTGGCGATGACGTCGGCGGCCATCCGCCGGGCCCAGGCATCCACCTCGAGGGCCTGAGGGATCGACTCCAGACGCGCGGCGCGGTGCTCGTCGAGGACACGGGCGACGGTCTCGACGATAGCGGAATAGGGAATCCGCTCAGCGAGGAAGGCGGCCACGGCTTCTTCGTTGGCCGCATTCAGGGCCGCCGGCGCGGTTCCCCCTTGCTCCAGCGCCGCGTAGGCCAGCCGGAGAGCCGGGAACCTTTCGTCCTCGACGGGGAAGAACTCGAGGCGGCCCAGGGCGGTGACGTCGAGGCGCGGAAGGACGGTGGGGATTCGCTCCGGCCACGTCAGGGCGTAGAGGATCGGGAATCTCATGTCGTTCGGCGACATCTGCGCGATGACCGAGCCATCTACGTATTCCACCATCGAGTGGACGATCGACTGGGGATGGATGACAACATCGATGCGGGTCCCTGGCACGTTGAAGAGCCAGCGCGCTTCGATCACCTCCAGCCCCTTGTTCATCATCGTGGCGGAGTCGATCGTGATCTTCTGGCCCATCTTCCACGTCGGGTGCGCGAGAGCCTCCGCCAGAGTGATCGAACGGAAGGTCTCGAGAGGACGTGAGCGGAAGGGCCCTCCCGACGCCGTCAGGATCAGGCGATCGACTTCCTGCGCTTCCCCCGCCCGCAGGGCCTGATGGAGGGCGCAGTGCTCGGAGTCGACGGGGATGACCGAGGCTCCCGAGCTCCGGGCGGCGGCCATCACCAGCTCCCCCGCGACGACGAGGGCTTCCTTGTTTGCGAGGGCGAGGTCCTTTCCGAGCCGGGCCGCCTCCCACGCGGGGCGGAGGCCGGCGGAGCCGACGACCCCTCCCAGCACGACATCGGCCTCGGGCAGCGTCGCGACGTCGACGAGGCCCTGCTCCCCCCACCCGACCCGGAGCCCCGGAAACTCCAAGCGAAGGCGATCGGCGTCTTCCTTGCGCGCCACCGAGACGACGAGGGGACGGTGCTCCGCGATCGCCGGGAGGAGCGCGTCGAGGTTCCGGCCCGCCGCCATCGAGACGATCCGGAAACGGTCGGGATGCGACCGAACCACGGACCGGGCAGACGTCCCGATCGAGCCGGTCGCTCCCAGGAGCGCGATCGAGCGGGACGAGCGGCCAGTCACCGGAGGAGCCCTCCCGGCAGGAGGTGCAACGCCAGAAGGAGGAACGGGGCGGCGAAGAGGAGGGAGTCGAGACGGTCGAGGAAGCCGCCGTGCCCCGGGAGGATCGCCCCGGAATCTTTCACAAAGCAGCTCCTCTTGAACGTCGACTCGACGAGGTCGCCGACCACGGCGATGGCCGAGACGCCGCATCCGAGAGCCGCCCCCGCGGGGGCCTGCTCCCCGCCGGCGATCAGCGCGGCCGTAGCACCGCCGATCGCCGTCCCCCCGACTATCTGTCCCCAGAATCCCTCCCAGGTCTTCTTCGGGCTGACGACGGGCGCCAGCTTCGTGTTTCCCCAGCTCCTGCCGACATAGTAGGCGGCCGAGTCGCCGGCCCAGACGACGGCCAGCAGGAGCACGACGGGTTTCCACCCGAGGTGCCTAAGGCCGATGAACGAGGCGGCCCCCGCGGCCACGTAGAGCGTCGAGAAGACGGTCGAGGCCGACGAGGCGAGGAGGACCGGCTCCGGAGGGGAAGAGAACATCACGAGCGCCGGGAGGACCAGGATCGCCGCTCCGATCGCGATGACGAGCTCCAGGGCGGCCCCCCGGTGGGCGGCGGCGAGGCACGCGCAGAAGAGCGTCAGCCCTGCCCAGCGCGGCACGGTGAGCCCCGCTCCCGTCAACATCGCGTAGAACTCGAGGAGGGCGAGGATCCCGGCGCCGCCGGCCACGAGGGAAAAGGCCCACGTCGGTCCGGCAACGACGAGCGCAAGGACCAGCGGAATGAGGACGGCCGCGGTCAGCTCTCTCTGGAATCGCAAAGGTTCTGGGTCGCCCCTCAGCGCGTGACGGCCGTCGGGTGGGCCGGCGTCTCTCGCGGTGCTGGACGGGACCGGGGCGCGACGTGCTCGGGCTCGACGACCCCTCCGTAACGGCGCTCCCGCAGCTGGAACTCGGCGAGGGCCTCCAGAAAATGCCGGCAGCGGAAGTCCGGCCAGAGGACCGGCGTGACGTAGATCTCGGCGTACGCGATCTGCCAGAGGAGGAAGTTCGAGACCCTCATCTCGCCGCTCGTCCGGATGAGGAGGTCGGGGTCGGGCAGACCAGCGGTGTACAGCCGGCTGCTGATCTTGTCCTCGTCGATCTCCTCTGGACGGAGGGTCCCCGCGGCGACCTCGGCGGCGAGCTCCCGCGCGGCGTCCGCGATCTCGGCGCGGCCCGAGTAGTTGAGGGCCACGTTGAAGATCATCCCGCGGCAGCGCTCGGTCCTGGCGATCGCTTCCTTGAGGGCGGTGACGACTGTCGAGTCCAGCCCATCGATCCGGCCAACGACGCGAAAGCGGATGTCGTTGTCCAAGAGGGTCTGGAGCTCCCTCTTCAGGTAGTCCTTGAGGAGGGTCATCAGCGTCAGGACCTCGAGGCGGGGCCTCTTCCAGTTCTCGGTGGAGAACGCGTAGAGCGTCAGGCCTTCGAGCCCGAGTCTCGCGGCCGTCTCGACCGTCGCCCGGACGGACGCGATGCCGGCCCGATGCCCCTCCACCCGCGGGAGATGGCGCGCCCGAGCCCACCGTCCATTTCCGTCCATGATGACGGCGACGTGGCGGGGCAGGCGCGACAGCTCGAGGCTGTCGAGGACGGCCCTTTCCGGCGTGGATGGTTTGGCGATTTCGTCTTTGGCGATCATCTCTGGCAGCCGGGCGCTCGCGGGTCGCTCGCGGGTAGAACTTGATTCTATCCTGCCATCCCCGCTCCGCTTGCGGGAAAGGGCTCGGGATACGTCACCGTCGCGAGAGTGAGCCCCTTCGCCTCCGCCGTAGGCCCCGGCGACGTGAGGACGAGCTCAGGGCTCGTCCGACCGCGCCCGACGTCCCGAAGGGTTCCCGCGAGACGTCGAACCATGCCGCGCAGGAAACCGTCGCCGACGGCCGTGATGACGAGGACCGGTCCAGCCACCTCGACGTCTAGGGCGAAGAGGGTCCTGACCGTCGTCTCGACGGCGCTCCCCAGGATGGAGAAGGCCGCGAAATCCCGGCGGCCGATGAGACGCGCCGCGGCTCGACTCATCGCGTCCACGTCCAGCTCCTCCCGCACGAGCGACTCGATGAGGCCCTCGTAAGGCGGCAGGAACGACCCCCGACGGTATCGGTAACGATAGGTCTTGGAGACCGCCGAGCGCCTGGCATGAAACGCCGTTGGGACGTTCAGCACTGCGGTGATGCGGATCTCGGGCGGCAGCTCCCCGTTCATCGCCCTCTGCAAGCCAAGCGGCGGGATCGCCGGGGCGCCCTCCGCGAGATCGAAGTGGGCCACCTGCCCCGTCGCGTGAACGCCCGCGTCCGTCCTCCCGGCTCCATGCATCCGGATCGGGTATCCATAGATCACTCCGAGGGCACCTTCGACCTCGCCCTGGATCGTCCGGACGACTATGTGCTCGTTGCGTGCCTGGACCTGCCACCCGTGGAAGAGGGTGCCAAGGTAGGAGATGTCGAGCCTCGTCCTCATTGTCGTTTCGCCCCCCATTCTTCCTGACATGGGGCAGGATCTGAAGTGGATGATCCGAACCTTATTTGGATTATTCCCGTTTCAGTAGAAATATGATGTTATCACGTTAGATCAGGACTTGACAGGCAAACACTAAGGTATTAGATTCCTTCCGGAGCCAGAGATGAACTTTGAGCAGCTAACCCTCAAGAATCAGGAAGTGCTCCAGGAGGCAGTTCGCCTCGCCCGGACCGCGGGAAACGCCGAGGTTTCTCCGGAACACATCGCCGTTGCTCTCCTCGACCAGGAGGGAGGGACCGCTGCGGCGCTGCTCTACCGGGTCGGGGTGATGGTCGCTGCCTGTCTCGGCGAGCTCCGCGACCTCCTCGGCCGGCTCCCCCGGACGGAGGGGGAGGTCCCTGAGCCCCGCCTCTCCCGACCAGCGAGCCTGGTCTTCGACCTCGCCGCCGAGATTTCTCGTGAGTTCCGTGACGACTACGTGGCGCAGGAGCACCTGCTCCTTGCCTTCGTCCGGGATGGGCGGACGAAGGCGGGCGAGCTGCTCCGGGCAAAAGGGCTTTCCGAGTCTTCGCTCCTCGCGGCGCTCAAGGAGGTCCGCGGCTCCGCCCGGGTTTCCGACCCAAACGCCGAGGAGAAGTACCAGGCGCTGAAGAGGTATGCCAAGGACCTCACCGACGCCGCGCGTCGCGGGAAGCTGGACCCCGTGATTGGCCGCGACGAGGAGATCCGGCGGGTCATGCAGGTGCTGATGCGCCGGACGAAGAACAACCCCGTCCTGATCGGAGACCCCGGGGTCGGCAAGACGGCGATCGTGGAGGGGCTCGCCCGGCGCATCGTCGCCGGCGACGTCCCCGAGAGCCTCAAGGGCAAGCGCGTCGTCTCGCTGGACCTCGCCTCGATGGTCGCCGGGGCGAAGTATCGCGGCGAGTTCGAGGAGCGGCTGAAGGCCGTCCTGAAGGAGGTCGAGGAGTCGGACGGCAAGATCGTCCTCTTCATCGACGAGCTTCATACGCTTATCGGCGCCGGCGCCGCCGAGGGGGCGATGGACGCAGGGAACATGCTGAAGCCGGCACTCGCCCGCGGCGACCTGCGCGCGATCGGGGCGACGACGCTCGGGGAGTACCGCAAGCATCTCGAGAAGGACCCGGCGCTCGAACGCCGTTTTCAGCCCGTGTTCGTGAAGGAGCCGTCCCTGGAAGACACGATCGCGATCCTTCGCGGGCTGGCGGAACGATACGAGGTCCACCACGGCGTGAAGATCACCGACGCAGCCCTCGTGGCCGCCGCGACCCTTTCGCACCGCTACATCTCCGACCGGTTTCTCCCCGACAAGGCGATTGACCTGGTGGACGAAGCGGCCTCCCGGCTCCGGATGGAGATCGACTCGCTTCCAACCGCCATCGACGAGGTGGAGCGGAAGATCCTCCAGGCCGAGATCGAGCGAAAAGCTCTCCAGAAGGACGACGCGAGGGGAGCCCGGGAGCGCCTCGTAGCGCTCGAGCGGACGCTCGCTGAGCTGAAGGAGAGCTCTCACGCGATGAAGGCCCGCTGGAAGACGGAGAAGGACGCCATCTCCGCCATCCGATCTCTCAAGCGGCGGCTCGACGAGACGAAGTCGGAGGCCGAGGTGGCCGAGCGGCAGGGCGACCTGAACCGTGCGGCGGAGCTCCGATACGGGGTACTGACGCAGCTATTGAAGGATCTCGACGCTGCATCCCGCAAGCTCGAGGACCTCCAGAAGGACGGCGGGATCCTCCGCGAGAAGGTCGACGAGGAGGACATCGCAGGCATCGTCTCGAAGTGGACCGGCATCCCGGTCTCGAAGATGGTCGAGGGAGAGACGCAGAAGCTCCTCCGGATGGAGGACCGGCTCCACGCGCGCGTGATCGGTCAGGACGAGGCCGTGACGGCCGTCGCGAACGCCGTTCGGCGCGCCCGCGCCGGAATGAAGGACGCCGCGCGCCCGATCGGCTCGTTCCTCTTCATGGGACCGACGGGCGTCGGGAAGACCGAGCTGGCACGGGCACTCGCCGAGTTCCTCTTCGACGACGAACGCGCCATGGTTCGGCTCGACATGTCGGAGTACCAGGAGAAGCACTCCGTCTCCCGCCTAATCGGGGCACCTCCCGGATACGTCGGCCACGACGAGGGGGGTCAGCTCACCGAGGCGGTCCGGCGGAGGCCCTATTCCGTCGTTTTGTTCGACGAGGTCGAAAAGGCCCACCCGGACGTGTGGTCGACACTCCTCCAAGTCCTGGACGACGGCCGCCTTACCGACGGGAAGGGTCGCGTCGTCGACTTCAAGAACGTGGTCGTGATCATGACGTCGAACGTCGGGTCGCATCTCATCCAGGAGCTCCAGGGCCGGGGCGAGCAGGCGATGAAGGTGGCCGTGGAGGCGGAGCTGCGACACCACTTCCGCCCGGAGTTCCTCAACCGGATCGATGACATCGTGTTCTTCCGAAGGCTCGAGCTGGAGGACATAGAGCGCATCGTCGACCTGCAGCTCGCCCGGGTGGCGGACCTGCTTCGGGGTCGCGGCATCGCCCTGACGTGGACGGACGCTGCGCGCAGCTGGCTCGCGAGGGCGGCATTCGACCCTGTTTACGGGGCCCGCCCGCTGAAACGGAAAATCCAGAAATTGATCCAGGACCCCCTCGCCCTTCGCCTTCTCGCCGGCGAGGTCGGAGACGGGTCCGCCGTGGGTCTCGTCGTCTCGCCCGATGGGGAGCGGCTGGAGCTCGAAATTCGAGGCGAGGACAAGTGACGCCGCACCTGAGCGGCGGGAATCGAGGAGGTTTCGATCATGGCACTCATCAAGTGGAACGACCCCTTCCGGCTCGGCGACCCGTTTCGCGAGCTCGCGACCCTTCAGGACCGGATGAACCGGGTGCTCGAGGACACGCTGGGACGCGGCCGGCGCGACGAGGAGCTGTTCACCGGAACGTGGGCGCCCCCCGTCGACATCGTGGAGACGAAGGACAAGCTGACGTTGACCGCTGAGCTCCCCGGCTTCACCGAGGAGCAGATCCACATCAACTTCGAGGATGGCGTCCTCTCGATCGAGGGTGAACGGAAGTTCGAGAGGGAGTCGAAGGACGAGAACTACCACCGCGTCGAGAGGAGCTACGGGAAGTTCCTGCGCTCCTTCAGCCTCCCCGCCAACGTCGACAGCCAGAAGATCGGCGCCCATTTCGCCAATGGGCTCCTCACCATCGAAATGCCCAAGCGTGAGGAGTCCAAGCCGAAGTCGATCAAAGTGCAGATCGGCTCGCCGGTCATCGAAGGCAAGAAGGTCTGAAGTCGTTTCCGAGGTGCGGGCGCTCCCGGCTCGGTGGTCCCCGCCGGCCGGGTGCGGGATCGATTCCGCGGCTTCAGGGCGTTGTGGCGGCGGTCGCGACCTCTTCCTCCTTGAAGAGGTCAGTAGAGATGTAGCGTTCGGAGGTGGAGGGGACGACGAAGATGATCAGCTTCCCTGCCGCCTCCGGCTTCTTGGCGTACTCCAGCGCCGCGAAGGCGGCAGCACCGGACGAGATCCCGCCGAGGATCCCCTCTTCCTTC
>CALFNC010000182.1 GCA_937902605.1 uncultured Acidobacteriota bacterium
AGGTCGACGGCAGCGCCCTCGATGCCCGCGGCGTCGAGGGCCTGGCGGGCGGCGGCGAGGCCCATGAAGGCGGTCGTCTCGCCGGGACCGGCGACGGGCTTAGTCTTCACGCCGAACTTCAGGGCGATGACGTTCTCCGGAATCCCGGTCGCGGCGGCGAGGTCCGCGGCCGTCATCGTAGTCTTCGGGAGCCAGGTTGCGTGTCCGAGGATGCCGACGTGCATTGCGCGCCTCCGTAAGTAGTGAATCGGCTCTCATTCTAGGTCGATCCGCGGAGACCTCAAGGGGAAACTGGAAGGAAACCCTCTCTCCCAGGCCGCCAGCAAGCGTTCGGGAGCGCGCGATTCGCCCTCTTCCCTCTTTTCGGTGAAATCGGTGATGGCGGGACGAGAACACCGCATTCCGGTACTTTTCTGCTTGTCTTGGCCAGATCCTAGGGCTAGATTCTCCGTGAATAGTGAATCACTTCTCACGCGAACTAGGGCGAACCGTCCGGTGCCTGGATCGAAGGAGCCGGACGTGACGCGTGAAGTGCGCAGCAACCCGGAAAACGCCGAGCGCCTGCTGGCGGCCGCCGTCGGCCTCTTCGCGAAGAAGTGGTATGGCACCGTCTCCGTGGCCGAGATCTGCCGCGCGGCCGGCCTCTCGAACGGGGTGTTCTACCGCTACTACGACGGCAAGGAGACCCTCTTCAAGGTCATCCTGGGCCGGATCTCCGACCAGGTGCGGGAGGCCCTCGAGCGGGTCGAGGGAGCGACGCCCCGCGGGCGGCTCCGGAACTTCGCCGGGGTGATCATCCGGTTCTCCGAGGAGCACGGCGACCTCGTGTCGGTCTTCCGCGAGGGGCAGTACCGTCACTTCGAGTACGAGCGGCGGCTCGTCGCCACCTACACCAGGAGCCTCAGCGCGGCCCTGGGGAGGGAGATCGGCCTCGCCGAGTACCTCTTCGCCCTCGGCGGACTCCGCTTCTGCGCGATCAACTGGGCCTTCCACAAGTCCCCCGCCCACCTCGAGGCGGCCACGGACATCCTCACCGACGGGCTGTTCCGGGGCCTCACCTTCGACCCCGAGAAGGTCTTCGGCGGGGCCGCCACTCCCCTTCCCGTCGCCCTCGACGAGGGCGCTCGCGAGCGCCTCCTCCGGTCGGGGCGCAGGCTCTTCGGGGAGAAGGGCTACTTCGAGACCAACATCCACGAGGTGACCGACGGCGCCCGGCTCTCGGTCGGGGCCTTCTACACCTACTTTGGCTCCAAGGAAGCCTTCTACGCCGAGCTCATCGCGAATGTCGGCCACGACGTGCGCGCCTTCATCTCGGGAAACCTGGCGGCCCCAGGGCCGGCTCCGCTCAACGTCCTCGAGCTCGAGCTGCGCGGACTCTGGCTCTGGCTCGTCTACCTTTCGATCGACAAGCACTGCTACAACATCGTCCGCGAGGCCGAGTTCGTCCTTCCCTCCGCGGTGCGCGACTACTACGACGCCTTCGCCGCGGGCTACCGGAAGCGCCCGCCGGAGTTCCGGGTCAACACCTGCGCTCCCGGAATCGACGAGGGGACGGCCATCGAGTACCTCATGGGCCTCGCCCACTACTTCGGCATGGAGACCGCCTTCGACGAGTCGCCCGTGAACGCGCGGGCCCTTGTCGAGACCATCGGAACCTACCTTGCCCGAGGACTCTCGGGACTTCTTTCCGAAGAGGAGCTGACATGAACCACCAGGACACCTACCGCCGCAAGCTGGTCTCCATCGACGAGGCCGTCTCTCACATCAAGAGCGACAACGACGTCATCGTCGCCCAGTGCGCCTCGGAGCCCCAGGGCTGCATGTCGCGCTTCCATATCATGGCCGACCGGGTCCAGAACGTCAGGGTCTTCTCCGTCCTCACCCTGAAGGAATACGACTTCTACATGAAGAAGGAGATGAAAGGCCACTTCGAGCTGGCCTCGTGGTTCCACGCCCCGGGCTCGCGCGCCGCCCTGAAGGCCGGCACGGGCACCGTCACCTACGTCCCCAACATGCTCCACCGCGCTGCAACGGACCGCATCTACGCCCACCGGCCCGACGTCTTCTTCGGCACTTGCACCCCGCCCGACGGCCACGGCTTCGTTTCCCTCTCGCTCGGCATCACCTACGAGAAGGACATCATCGACCACGCCCGCCTCGTCATTCTCGAGGTGAACCCCCGCCTCCCGCGGACCTTCGGCGACACCCAGGTCCACGTGTCCAAGGTGGACTACTTCGTCGAGCACGACCAGGAAGTCCCCTCCCTCCCCGCACCCGTTCCCGACGCGACCGACCTCGCGATCGGCGCCCACATCGCCGACCTGGTCGAGGACGGGTCCACTCTCCAGCTGGGCATCGGCGGCATCCCCAATGCCGCGGCCCTCGCCCTCAAGGGCAAGAAGGACCTCGGCGTCCACACGGAGATGCTCGTGGACTCCATGATGGAGCTCTACGAAGAGGGCGTCATCACCAACGCGAAGAAGGCCCTGAAGCCCGGCAAGTTCGTCACGACCTTCGCGATGGGCTCGAGAACGTTCTACGACTGGCTCGACGACAACGTGGCCGTCGAGTTCCAGCGCGGAAGCTGGGTCAACGACCCCGCCGTCGTCGCCCAGAACTCCAAAATGGTCTCGGTCAACACCTGCATCTCCGTGGACCTCACGGGCCAGGTCGCCAGCGAGTCGATCGGCGCCCAACAGTACTCGGGAACCGGTGGCCAGTCCGACACGGCGCAGGGCGCCGTCGCCGGCTTCGACGGGAAGGGAAAGAGCATCATCGCCTGCGCCTCGACGGCCAGGGGCGGCAAGGTCTCCACGATCGTCCCCATGCTCGCCGAGGGCTCCGCGGTCACCCTACACCGCTCCCTCGTGGACAACGTGGTCACCGAGCACGGCGTCGCCCGCCTCCGGGGCAAGACGGTGCGCGAACGGACCAAGGAGCTCATCGCCATCGCCCACCCGAACTTCCGCGACGAGCTCACCGCGAAGGCGAAGGCCCTGGGGTACATCTGATCCCCGTTCCCGGACTTGCCTTCTCTCACCGCCTCTTCCGGGACACCGCCTCCGCCAGGCCCTGGACCGACTCCAGGATCGGCCCGGGCCCTGTCCCCGTCTCGCGCCTGGAGTTCGCCGTGTCGAAGGACGGCGGCATCCGCGCACGCCCCTGACGGGCTTCCACGACTGCCTGGCGTATCAGCCGGCGAAGTCCCGGTCAGGCACACCGACCTGGCCGGGACTTCTTCTTACCTTGGGCGGGCGCTTACCGGGGACGACTGGCTTATTTCGCGATGCCCTTCGGGTAGCAGAGCCCACCGGTGATCTCGATGGTCGTGGCGTTCAAGGCTTCGTTCTCCACGCAGTAGCCAATCATGGAGGCGATCTCTTCCGGCGCCACGAGGCGGCCGAGGTGCACGTCCTCCAGGATCGCCTTCAGGGCGTCCTGGTTCATGCCGGTCAGCATCGGAGTGGCGGTGTAGCCGGGGGCGATGGCCACACAGCGGATGTTCCGGATGCCGCGCATCAGGAACTCGCCGATGATGATCTTCGGCATCAGGGCGTCGGCCACCTTGGCCGACGAATAGTTGATCTGCCCCACCTGGCCGCACTTGTTCACGGAGGAGATCGGCACGAGGAGGCCGGGCCACCCGCCGTTCACCATCGCCTCCGCCGCGTCCCGCATGGTGAGGAACGTACCTGAGAGGTTGGTGTCGATCACCGCCTGCCACTTGTCGAAGCCCAGCTTCTTCGACACCTTGCCCGTCTCCTTGTCGAGGCTCAGCATCGTGCCGTCGCGAATGATGCCAGCCGAGGAGACGGCGATGTTCAGCTTGCCGAATGCCTCGATCGTCCCCTTGATGAAGCGCGCCGTGTCGGCCTCGATGGTGACGTTGGCCTGGATTCCGACCGCCTCGCCTCCCATCTCCTGGACGTCCTTGACCACGCGGTCGATGTTCTTCTGCACCATGTCGACGACGGCGACCTTGGCGCCATGCCCCGCGAAGTACTTCACCACGGCTTCGCCGATGCCGTTGCCGCCGCCCGTCACGAGAGCCACGCTGCCTTTGATTTCCATGACGTCTTCCTCTGCGCTGAAGCGCTGATCTGCTGCTAGTCTGTCGAACCCGGCCTGACGATCACAGGTCCTTGGGAGACGAGACGCTGTCCTTGTTCCAGTAGACGAAGTTGGGGTGGGC
This sequence comes from uncultured Acidobacteriota bacterium, assembly GCA_937902605.1. Lineage (GTDB taxonomy): Bacteria > Acidobacteriota > Thermoanaerobaculia > UBA5066 > UBA5066 > CAIMWE01. The sequence goes on from CALFNC010000182.1 coordinate 4,193, forward strand.
GACGTCCGGGCCGACGATCTTCAGGTCCCCGATCATGTTCGGATGCATGACGTCCGGTCCGACCGACCGGACCCCCACGGGGAAGATCGTCTTGACCAGGGCCAGCGCCCGAGTTCTCGCCTCGCTCTCCGATAGGCCCGCGAAGAGCCCGGCCCCCGCCACCGCCTTGGAACCGCCCGGCAGCCCGTAGGTGAGGGTCCAGCGATCGCCGTCCTTCTCGACGGAGAATTCCATGTCGTTGTAGCGAATGGATTCCATAGCCGTCCTTTCGTCCCGATGTCCGAACCTAGAGCTTCTTCAACACCGTGACGCAGTTCGTCACGGCGGAGCCGCCGACGTTGAACGAGACGCCGATGTTGGCCTTCTTGGCCTTCACGCCGATCGGCTCCCCGATCAGCTGCTTGTAGAGCAGGGCATGCATGGAGACGCCCGTCGCGCCGACGGGATGGCCCTTGGATTTCAGGCCGCCGGAGAGGTTGACGGCGACCTTGTCGTCGCGCGTGAAACGTCCGTCGAGATAGTCGTAGCCGGCGCGGCCATCCTGGGAGAATCCCAGGGCCTCGGTCGAGAGGATCTGGGCGATGGTGAAGCAGTCGTGGACCTCCGCGAGGTCGACGTCGGCGGCGGTGATCCCGGCCTCCTGGTAGGCCTTGGCGGTCGCGTCCTTGCCCGCCATCAGCTCGTGCATGTTGGGGCGGACGTTCTCCGGCATCCGCTCGACCGACTGGCCGATGCCGGCGATCTCCGCGGCGCGCTTCCGGTTCGTGACGTTCGCGGTCGAGGTGATGACCAGCGCGGCGGCGCCGTCCGTGACCAGCGAGCAGTCGTGCAGGCGTAGCGGCGGCGCGATCATCATGTTCTTGCACTTGCCCTTCGCGTCCGGCTCGTTCAGCTTCATGATCGCCTCGACCGTGGCAGGGCCGTTCTTGACATGGGCCAGGGGGTTCTCCGCGCCGTTCTTGTAGCAGAGGGCGGCCGCGGTCCAGAGCATCCTCTCGAGCTCCTCCATCGGGATCTTGTAGTGCTTCTGGTACCCCTTCGCGTACTCGGCGAAGAGCATCGGGAACGACATCCCCTTCGAACCCTCGGTCGGCCAGTGCGAGGAGCAGGCGAGGACGTGCGTCATCTGCGCGGTGGGCAGGAGGTTCATCTTCTCCACGCCAATCACCAGGGCGTGCTTGGCGCGGCCGGCCTCGACGGCGTAAAGGGCACTGTAGAGCGCCACCGACCCCGACGCGCACGCGCACTCGCACCGCGTCATCGGCTTGAAGCGAAGGGACGGGTCGATCTCCGCCGCCAGCGGGGCGACGTGCTCCTGGTTGATGAAGGTGCCCGGGGAGCAGGAACCGACGAAGACGGTGTCGATGTCCTTCGCTTCCAGCCCGGCGTCGGCGATTGCGCCGCGCCCCGCCTCGACGAGCAGGTCGTAGTACGTCTTGGTGTCGGTGATCAGTCCGGTCGCCTTGTCCTTCCTGACGAACGCGCCGAATTCCGTGTTGTAGGCGCCGATGATGCTCACTTTGCTCATGCTTCATTTCCTTTCGGATTGGAAACGTCGGGTCTGGCTGCGAATCGAAGAGACCAGGGGAATCGACCTCGCGAACGAGGTCAGAACGGGTGCTTCGCCAGGAAGCCCAGGATGATGGTGTTCACCTCCGCCGCCTTCTCCAGCACGGCGACGTGCCCAGCGCCCGGGATCAGGTGGAACTCGGAACCGGCGATCGCCTGGTGCATGATCTTTCCGTACTTGCGAGGCTTGAGCATGTCGAGCTCGGCCGAGGCGATGCATGTCGGCGCCTTGATCTTCCCCAGGTCGGCGGTGACGTTGAACCGGGCGAAGCTCTCGCACAAGCGGGCCGCCGCCTGGAGGTCGAGCTGGGCGTACCGCTGCTCGGCCATCGGGATCAGGTCGGGCCGTCCGACCAGGAAGTTCTCCGAGTAGACGTCGGCGTAGATCAGGCGGAAGAAGAGGGACCCGTCCCCCATTTTCGCCGCCAGGATCCAGCGCCCGATCATCGCCGCCAGCAGCGGGTCGCTGTGGGACACCGACGTGATGATGGTGAGGGAGTGGCACCGTTCGGGGTAGCGGATACCCATCACGAGGTTCAGCTCACCGCCGTACGACGTGCCGACCATGTGCGCCTTGCCGAGGCCAAGCTCGTCCATCAGCGCCGCGAGGTCCTCGCCGTGCAGCTCGAGCGAGTACTCGCTCTCGGGGTGATCGCTCTTCCCCTGCCCGCGCATGTCGTAGACCAGCACGCGGTAGCACCTCGACAGGTCCGGGAGCTGGAAGGCCCACGACGCCGTGTTCATGAAGACGCCGTTATTGAGGACGAGAAGCTCGCCGTCCTCCGGGCCGTGGAACTCGTAGTACAGGTTGACGCCGTTGACTCGCACCTGGGGCATCGTCTTCGCCCTCCCAAATCATCAAGGAGAATGGAAGCGCCCTGCCGGCGGCCGGTCCGATGGACCCCTCGTCATCGCTTCGCGAGGGCCCTAACGCGAAGCTTGCCAACGATCCCGAACGGGAAGCGGTAAACGCTCAGGATGAACAGAACTCCCAGCCACAGGAGCCAGCGGTCCGGGTGGAGCAGGTCCCGCAGCACCGGCACTCCGGAGGCCGCGTTGCTCGCAAGCTTCATCAGATCCTGCAGGTAGTTCTGCGCGACGATGAACATTGCGCTTCCGACCACCGCCCCGTACATCGTCCCCATCCCGCCGATCACGACGATCAGCAGGATGTCGATCATGATCTCGAACGAGAGCGACGTGTCCGGCCCGTTGTAGCGCAGCCAGATGGCGAGCAGGGCGCCCGACAGCGTCGCGAAGGAGGCGGAGAGCACGTTCGAGGCGGTGCGGTACGCCACCGTCCGGTAGCCCAGGGCCTCGGCGCGGAACTCGTTCTCCCGGATCGCCTGCAGGACCCGGCCGAAGGGGGAGTTGACGATCCGCAGCATGACCAGGAACAGCACCACCGTGGCCGCGAACACCAGGTAGTACGAGAGGAGCTTCCCGTTCAGGCTGACGCCGAGGAAGGGCCGTTCCACCAGCGAGAAGCCGGGCGTCAGGACCTCGGGGACCTTGAAGCTCAGGCCGTCCTCGCCGCCCGTCAGGTCGGAAAGCTGCGACGCGAGCGTCTGGAAGGCGCTGGCGACCGCCAGGGTGATCATGGCGTAGAACAATGCCTTTACCCTCAGGCTGAACAGGCCGATCACCAGGGAGAGCGCGAAGGAGAGGAGCAGCGCGACGGCAACGCCCGCAGCGACCGCGGCCCACGTCGGCCCCATACGTGTGATCGCAATGGCCACGCCGTAGGCGCCGATCCCGAAGAACATCGTGTGGGCGAACGAGATGATGCCCGTGTAGCCGAGCAGCAGGTCGAAGCTCGCCACCAGGACGATGAAGACGCAGATCTTCGCCGCGACGTTCAGCGCCTTCGCGCCGGGAAAGGCGAATGGCGCGAGCGCCAGAGCGACCACGATCACGATCAGTACGGTTGCCAGCACGCGGCTGCGGGGAAGGTCGCCGGAGAGAACGCGCTTGAGCATCACCGCTTCCCCACCGAGTAGAGCCCCGCAGGCCGCCACAGCAGGACGACCACCAACAGGAGGATGTTGGAGAACAGGGCGACCTTCGGGACCAGGAATCCGGTGTAGTTGGCGACGAGCCCGACGAGCAGCGCGCCGATGAAGCAGCCGCCGACCGAGCCCATCCCGCCGACGATGATGACGATAAACAGCAGCACGTTGACCTGGGAGCCCATCTGCGGCGTCACTCCCTGCTGGTACAGGCCCCACATCACGCCGCCCAGGCCCGCCAGCGCCGACCCGGCGACGAAGACGCCGACGAACAGCCGCCGAATACGGTACCCGAGGCTCTCGACCATCTCGCGGTCGTGGACGCCCGCCCGGATCAGAAGGCCGACCTTCGTCCGGCTGAGGACCCAGAACAGCGCCGCGAAGATGGCGAGGCCGATGACAACCGCAATCAGCCGGTACCGTTCCACGGCCGCCTCGCCGAAAAGGACCGAGCCGCGGAATGCCGTCGGCAGCGGCAGCGGAATCGCCTGGGGGCCCCAGATCACCTTGATCAGCTCCTCCCCGACGATCATGCCGCCCATCGTGATCAGGATCTGCTTCAGCGGCTGGCCGTAGACCGGTCGGATGATGACCCGCTCGTACCCGAGGCCCACGGCGCCCGCGACCACCATCGCCACCACCATCGCCGCCAGGACCACCAGGACGTTCAGGAGCATCCGTTCGCTCACGGTCCACCCGGCCAGGGAGCCAAGGACCGACACGGCGAGGAACGCGCCCAGGGTGATGAAAACGCCGTGGCCGAAATTGAGGACGTCCATCAGGCCGAACACCAAAGTCAGGCCCGAGGCCATGATGAAGATGATCATCCCCATCGCCAGCCCGGCAAACGTCAGCGTCACCCAGGTCGAGAACGAGCCCGTCAGCGGCATCGCCAGAAGCGCGAGCGCCGGCACGAGCAGCAGCGGGATCCGGTCGGCCCTGATCTCCGGAAGGGCGTCCGGAGAGGTCGTCGCGGAAGAACTCATGGGCGCTCCTTCCTCACTGGTGGGCTCCGAGCGAAAGGCCCAGCAGGCGCTGCTGCAAGCCGTCGTCCTCGGCAAGCGCGGCCATCGCGCCCGTATGCACGACGCGGCCCCCGTCCATCACCGCCACCTGGTCGCCGAGCTGCCGCGCGAAGTTGAAGTTCTGCTCGACGAGCAGGATGGTCGTGTCGGTCTGCTTGAGCTCCCGGAAGGCCGCGATCATGTTCTGGATGATGGCCGGCGCCAGACCCTTGCTCGGTTCGTCGACCAGCAGGAGGTGGCGCGGCTCGACGATCGCGCGGGCCACCGCCAGCATCT
>CALFNC010000183.1 GCA_937902605.1 uncultured Acidobacteriota bacterium
AACGGCGTCTTCATCGCCGACCTTCCCGCCGGTGCACGACCCGCCGTACGCGATGTCGATCGGCAAGGGCGCGGGAAGGTCGGCGATGAAGACGCCGTTCCCCGGGTCGCCGGGGAGCGCGACCATCGGCGAGAGGGCGCTCACGTCGATCGTGAGCGTGCTCTCGTAGTCCGCCCCCGGGTCGGGCTGCCACCCTTCGCAGAGCCGCCTCGCCTCGGAGAGAGGGAACCCGCGGCTCTCCGCGAGGAAACGGGCCGTCGTGCCGTCGGCAGCCACGAGGCCCGCGAAGGCGCCGACCTCGGCCGCCATGTTGGTCAACGTCGCGCGTTCCTCGAGGGGGAGCGCCTCCACGGCGTCGCCAGCGAACTCGACGAACTTGCCGAGCGCTCCCCCCCCTCGGACGTAGGGATGGGCGAGGAGAGCGAGGGCGAAGTCCTTCGCCGCGACTCCCGGCGCGGCCGCGCAGGTGAACACGACCCGGATCGTCGGGGGGACGGTGATTCTCACGTCGCCGGTCCACCACGAGTTGAAGAGGTCGGTCGTGCCGATGCCGAACGCGAGGCAGGCGAGCGCCCCGGCCATCGTGGTGTGCGAGTCGGAACCGACGACGACCTGCCCCGGGAGGGCGTAAGACTCGAGGACCTTCGCATGGCAGATGGCCCCCGTGTGGACCGGGATCCCGCGAGAGGCCGCGAACTCCTCCTGCCGCCGGGCGAGCCCTTCGGCCAGATCGAACAGGCCGCGCTTTCTCCGCTCCTCCGGCATTACCTCCCCGAGGAGCGCCAGGTGGTCTCGGAAGAAGACGATCGACTCGGGGTCGGTCACCGCGGTGGTAGCGCCCAGGAGCTCCTCGAAGAGGTTCGCTGCCATCGGCGTCACGTACTCGTGCGAGAAGCGGAGGTCAGTCCGGACGAACCCTGCGCTTCCCGGCGCCACCGACTCGACGCCGTGCGCCCCGCTTCGAGAGTCGGTGACCATCCTCCGGGCGAGGATCTTCTCGGCGAGGGTCATGGGGCGAGGCGGCACGCCTGGGTATGGCAGGGCGACCTCCCCGACGAGGCGAGCCCGGTTGAACGAAGCGAGGCCTCCCCGTCTCACGATCTCGGCGGTGACCGAGTCCATCCCTTCGGTGAACCGCTCGACCGGAACCTCCTCGCCGCGGCGGACCGCTTCCAGGACCCTGAAGTCGGTCGTCGGGAGGAGGCCGAGGTTCACGCAGTTCTGGAGGTAGATCCGCTCGAAGCTCTCGGCCACGACGATCCGGATCCCCGCCGCGCGCTCCGCGTACGGGGCCTGCTCGCGGGACGACCCCTTCCCTCGCCGCCGGCCCGCGACCGAGGCGACGAAGCCGCCCGCCCGGACCGCCCCCTCGCCGACCGGCTGGACGTTCGCCTCCGCGCCCGAGCCCCTCTCACGGCAGGTGAGCCCGAGATAGACGAAGCTCCCGAGCTTCTCGTCGTGGTGGAAGCAGACCCAGCCGGGCGTCATCTCGTCGGTCGAGATGTCGTCCCGGAGCTTCTGCGCGGGGTCGTTGGAGTCCCAGTCGAGGTCGCGGCCGCCCAGCTGCGCCCTGAGGAGCGCCGCGTCCTCCGTCAGGTAGAGGATCCTCTTCGACACGTCACATCACTCAGTTCACCGGTCCGTCGTCCTCGCCGGAGAGAGTCGGGTCGTCGGCCACGTTCGCCACGTCGCCCGCGGGGAGCGCCGGCGCCCGAGGCGGGGCTTCCAGGACCCAGCGCTCGTAGAGGTCTCCCGGCAGCTCGCGCAGGAAGCGGCTCGGCTCGGTCAGCACGATGATGCCGGTCCGGTCGTAGGCGGCGAGCGGGTGGACGAGGGTCAGCTCGTCCTTCGCCCGGGTGACGGCGACATGGAAGAGGCGGCGCTCCTCCTCCAGTCCCTCGGGCGTCCGGCAGGCCCGGGCGTTTGGGAAGCGATCCTCGGAGAGGCCGACGAGGAAGACCGCCCGCCACTCGAGCCCTTTGGCCTGGTGGACCGACGAGAGGACGACCCGCTCGTCGTCCTTCTCCCCCGCGACGGTGTCCTCCCCGGCCGGGTCGCCGAAGAGGGTCACCTCCTGGAGGAACTTCCCGACGTCGTCGTACGGGAGGGCGAACTGGGCCAGCGCCTCGAGGTCGTCGAGCCGCGCCGAGGAATTCGGGAACTTCGTCTTCGCCACCTCCGAATAGCCTCCGTCCTCGACCACGAAACGGATCGCCTCGGCTGGCGAAGAGACGTAGCTGGCCTTCCGGAGGGCCGCGAGCGTCTCGCGGAACCCCTTCAGCCCGGCCCGAGCTCCGGCCGGAGCCTTCGAGAGGTCGAGGGCGAGGAACGCGGCAACGGGATCGGGCGCCTCGGAGACCGCGAGCCAGAAGGTCGCGGCGATCCGTTCCCCCACCTTCGGCAGGAGCTTGATCGCCCGCTTGAACGAGGTCTCGTCCTTGGGGTTCGCGGCGAGCTTGAGGAAGGCGAGGACGTCCTTGACGTGTTGCTGCTCGAAGAACCGGAGGCCCGACCGAATCTCGAACGGGATCCCGCGGCGCGTCAGCTCCATCTGGAGCTCGAGCGACTGGTAATGGGCCCGGTAGAGGACCGCGATCTCGGGGAGGGAAATCCCCTCGTCGCGCAGCTCGAGAATCCTCTGGGCGACGAACTGCGCCTGCTGCGGGACGTCGGCCGTCCCGACCACCGCCACCGGCACGCCGGGGCCCCGGACCGGCCGGAGCGACTTCTCGAAGCGCCGCGTGTTGAAGACGATCGACGCGTCGGCGAGCCTCAGGATCTCCGGCGTCGAGCGGTAGTTCGTCTCCAGCCGGTACATCCGAACACCCGGGTACCGGTCTGGGAAGCCGAGAAGCGCCTCGAAGTCGGCGCCGCGGAACGAGTAGATCGATTGGGCGTCGTCGCCGACGACCATCACGTTCCTCGGCTCCTGGTCCTTCACGAGGAGGTCGACGATCTCGGCCACGTGGTGGTTCACGTCCTGGTACTCGTCGACCAGGACGTGCGACAGGCGAAGCGAAAGCGCCCGCCGGACCGCGTCGTGCCCTTCAAGGAGCCGCCTCAGGTTCGTCAGGAGGTCGTCGTAATCCATCGCGTTGGCAAGGAGCTTTCGCTCGAAGAACCGCTTCACCACCGCCTCGATCGCATCCGTCTGGACCAGGAAGTGGGGGCTCTCGGCGGCGATCACGTCCGGCAGCGGCCGACCGGTGTTGATGGCGAGCGAGAGGAGAGAGCGGAGGAGGTCCCCTTTCGGGAAGCGCCGCTCCGTGACCGGGACCCCCATGTCCGACGTCGCCGACTCGAGGAGGTCCTTCGTGTCCTCGGTGTCGAGAATCGAGAAGTTCGACCGGTAGCCGAGGACCTCCGCGTTCGGCCTGAGGAGCCTGGCCGCAACCGAGTGGAACGTCCCGGCCAGCGCCCCCGAGACGTCGGCGCCGATCAGCGCCTCCACGCGCCGCGTCATCTCCCGCGCCGCCCGGTTCGTGAAGGTGAGGAGGCAGAGGCGGTGCGGCTCGACGCCGTCCTCGACGAGGCGCGAAACCCGGTAGACGAGCGTCCGCGTCTTCCCCGATCCGGCCCCCGCGATGACGATCGTCGGCCCGTCCGGGGCGAAGACGACCTCCCGCTGCTCCTCGTTCAGCTCGCGCGCGTAGTCGACCTTGTACGCCCGCGCCCGGGCTGGGGCCTTCAGGACGTAGCGCTTCACCGGGGGTGCGGGGTCGGGCATGGGCCCCGAGTATGGCCGAATCTGCTACGGTAGACCCATGCCGCGCCGTCTCGACCTGATCAGATC
>CALFNC010000184.1 GCA_937902605.1 uncultured Acidobacteriota bacterium
GACGACCACCTGCTCGCCCGCCTTCAGCCCGTCGTCGATGAACCAGTCGTCGCCGAGCCATGCGCCGACGACGACCGGCCGCGGCTCGGACCTCCCATCCCTGTTCACCACCCAGACGAAGCTTCCCTTCGCCCCCTGCTGGACCGCCCTCTGCGGTACGAGAATGGCCCCTGGCCTGACCGCTCCCTTGATGCGGACCCGCACGTGCTGATTCGGACGGAGCATCCCGTCCGGGTTGAGGACGCTCGCCCGAATGAGGAACGTCCCCGTGGCCGGGTTGAAGGAGGGATCGGCAAACGTGAGCCGCCCCTCGTGCGGGAATCGCGCCCCATCCGGCAGGAGGATCTCCACCTCGTAAGCGTGGTTCCGCGGCGGGATGAGCACTCCCTTGGCGATCCGCTCGCGGAGCCGCTGCATCTCACCCTCGGAGATGCTGAAGTTCACCCAGATGGGCGAGAGGACCGCGACCGTCGTCAGCAGGCTGTTCTGTGCGCTGATGTAGGTGCCGTCCTGCTGCTGCGCAGCCCCTGACGCGCCCGTGGCGGGCGAGGTGACGGTGCAGTAAGACAGGTTGAGCTGGTCGGCTGCCAGCTGGGCTTTCGCCTGCTCCACCGCCGCCGCCGCGGACTCGAACTGGCCGACGGCATTCTCGAGGTCCTTCTGCGCCAGGGCGTTCAGCTCCGTCAGCGGGCGCGTCCGCTCCAGGTTGAGGCGGGCGGTCTCCATCGAGGCCTTCTGCCGCGCAAGCGCGGCCGCAGACCCGTCGACCTGTACCTGGAACGGCCTCTTGTCCATGAGGAAGAGGACGTCCCCTTCCTTGACGACCGACCCTTCCGTGTAGACCCGTTTCTCGAGGAACCCGTTCACCCGGGCCTGGATGTTGACCTGCCGCGAGCTCTGGGTCTGGGCGATGAACTCGGCGGAGCTTGGCACGTCGTGCGGTACGACGGTCACCGTCGTGACCTCCGCCGGCCCCGCCGGCGCCTGGCGCGTGTGCTTCGTGCACGAGGTCCCGAGGGCGAGGACCAGAACGAGAGGCAATCCGACGGACTGGACTCGTCGTCGGGCGCTGGTGCCCCGGCCGTCTTCTCCGAAACCGGATCGTTCCGTACCGAGCATCGCATCCTCCTCTAGGAGATCGATGGTTGTGGCCGGAGGCGCGTCAGTCACGGGTGGGACGGAGAGGGCGCTCGAGAACCCCTCACATCGCACATCGAGAGCACCTAACCATGAGAAACCGAACGCAAGAGTCCTACCACCCCACCCGACGGACGTCTCGTCCTGTTCGAGCGTTTCGCACCCCTGGCCACTCCTTTCCCGCGTCCCAAACAAGTCTCACGAGACACAGCCGTTGCACAGATGAAACAGAGCAGACAGCGCGCCGGGCGCCGACGCTCCCAACCGGACTCTTTCGCCTCATCTCGCAGCCCTCCGGGCCCCGCGTCACCATCCGCCAGAGTGCAATCTCTTCCTCGTCGGCTGAAAGAACTACACCTAAATCGTGAAGCGAGTCCGGGGTAGCGACACCCGCGCCCTTCGCGTCGAGGCTGAGTGTAAGATTAGGCGCGGACCGTTTCTGAAACAACTGACACGGACAAGCCGGACATTTCGACCTAATCCGCGGGCACGCGGATTGCTGAGCCTCGAATTCAAGGAGCCGCAAATGCCCGCCGCCAGCTTCCTCGGCAACCCCCGCTGGAATCGGCCCGACCATCGGAGCGGCTGATGCCGCCGTAGCAGCGCTTCGCGGAGGAATCCGCCAGCAGGACGGAATCCGGCGGCGCATTCGAAGGTTGATGCCAAGAGAACTCGGGAGGGATTGAAATGGGTCAAAGCCAGACTTCCAGAAGGAGTCTCCTCAAGCTGGTCGGCATGGGCGCGGGAGCCGCAGCCATCCCGCAGCCCCTGCTGGCAGGCCGGGTGCTGGGCGCTCTCGACGGCGAAGGCCTGTCGCTGGGTCGAACCGCGCCCTTCCGAGTGGGTCAGTGGCTTCCGTCGGACCAGTTGGCGCTGAACCGATGGATGGAAGACCTCATCAAGACGGTCGATGCGAACCCGACCGCCTTCCACCCGGTCATTGAGGAATTCAAGAACCTCATCGAGACCGACCCGGAGGTCTACCTCCTCTTCCACCGAATGTTCGAGCAGCTGCCGAACCGGCCGAAGTTCCGGACCAATCCGATAGGCGACCCCCAGGTCAGGGACTACGGGCACATGCTGAGCCTGATCAACGCCGTCATGACGATGGCTCCCGAATTCAACAAGACCGGCCTGGTCGGCTTTCCGATCAACGCCATCCTGGACTGGCCGATGGGAACGTCGAGCGGCTTCGCAGCCTTCCTGAACGACAAGGTCAACGTTCAGCTCAAGAAGGTGCTCGACGAATGGGGCAGGTTCCTCGCCTCCAGGGACTCCTGTTACGTCCTGAACGCCAACCCCCGCACCGGCTGGTTCGGCAGGGATGCCATGGCCGCCATGCCCGACTTCGAGAAGGAATACAAGTGCAGCCCGGGCCAGCTCTACTACGGTTTCGCCTCGTGGGACGATTTCTTCACGAGGGAATTCAGGGACGGCCGGCGGCCCGTCGCGTCGCCGCAGGACGATGCCGTCGTCGTCAACTCGTGCGAATCCGCACCATACAGGCTGGCGCGCGACGTTAAGAGGCGGGACAGGTTCTGGATCAAGGCCCAGCCGTATTCGGTCGCCCACATGCTGGCGAACGACGCGCTCGTGGACGAGTTCGTCGGCGGCACGATCTACCAGGCGTTCCTGAGCGCGCTGAGCTATCACCGGTGGCACAGCCCGGTGAGCGGAACGATCGTCAAGACAGTCGTGGTCGACGGCTCGTACTACTCGGAGGCCCTGTCGGAAGGCTTCGATCCCGCCGGCCCCAACGACTCGCAAGGCTACATCACGGAAGTGGCCACGAGGGCCCTCGTCTACATCGAGGCGGACAATCCGGCGATCGGTCTCATGTGCTTCATGGCCGTTGGCATGGCCGAGGTCTCGACCTGCGAGATCACCGTCGCGAAGGACGCTCACGTTCGCAAGGGGGACCAGCTGGGGATGTTCCATTTCGGCGGGTCCACGCATTGCCTCATCTTCCGGCCCGAGGTCCGGCTCGATTTCGACCTTCACGGCCAGCAGCCGAGCCTGAATTCCAGCAACATCAAGATCAACGAGAGGATTGCCACGGTCCGGTAGCGGTCCCTCCCGTCATGAAGTAGTTTCTCCGGCGAAGGACCGAACGGGAATTTCCACGGCCAGGAGGTGGACGCGCCCAAAGCTGCGCCCCGCTCCGACAGGATTTTGGAAGCAGGTCCCAGGCGTGGGACGTTGGACGACTCCCGACGGGCCGACCCATATCGGCGTGTTCATCCGCCGCAAGGGGGAATCTGAATACTCGAATTCAGGACCAGAGGCCATGCGCTTTCCCTGACCGCGTACAGCCTTACCGGCCAGGTGATCGACCACGTGACCGACCTGATGGCTGCCAAACGGCACCATCGCTGAGAGCATCATTGTGCATTTCTATCGATCGACTCTGAAAGGAAACAACATGAAGAGCTTCTTGAAATACAAGGCGATCCTGATCGGTCTGCTGCTGACATTCGCCATTGCCGTTCCCGTCATGGCACAGACCGTGACGAGCGGGGATGACGACACGGTTCTCGAGCAGATCATCATCTTCGGCCGCCATGGCGTTCGCTCGCCCACGGCCAAGCCGGCCACGTTGGCCACGTATGCCATCGATCCCTACCCCGACTTCGGGGTTCAGCCGGGGTACCTGACCCCGCACGGACAGCAGGCGGCGGCCCTGATGGGTTCCTATTTTCGCGCCTATCTGCTCCACGAGAGGCTTCTGACGGGCAATGCGCGATCCGATCTTGCGCACGCGTATTTCCGGGCCAATTCCATCCAGCGCTCCAACGTCACGGCTGCCAAGTTCGGGACAGGGCTGATCCCGGGCGCCACGATTCCGGTACATTCCTTCCCACTTGGACAGACGGACGCGGTCTTCGACCCCCTCAAAGCAAACAAGGCAACCGTCGACCCCGCTCGCGCCGAGACCGAGGTGCAAGGCATCTTTGGTAGTGGAGCAGCGTTAACCTCCGCATACAGCGGCGAGCGTTCTCTGATTCGAAGCGTCCTCTTCGGCTATACCCTGGGATTGCAGCCGCCGCCCCTCCCGCCGTCTGGAAAGAATGATGCAGCCGCCGAGCCATTTCTTCTTGCCGCCAATACGACGAACTTGGTAACCGGCAACATCATCAATGTGGGTGGATTGCGAACGATCATGGAGGCTGCGGACCCATTCGTCATGGAATACGCGGATGGCTTGCCGCTCGCGAAGGTGGGCTGGGAGCGACTTCCCCCGGATGCGCTTTCTCAGCAGACGCGGCTCATAAGCCTCTGGTTTAGTATCGCCATGCGGTCGCCCTACCTCGCCCGCGTTCAGAGCTCGAACGCTGCCTCGCACATACTTCGCTCCATGGAGCAAGCCGTGATCGGGGATGACATTCCCGGAGGGTTCGGGAATGCAAGATCACGTGCGATTATCATCGTCAGCTCTGATGCCTACCTGGCCGGCCTAGCTGGTCTACTCGGGCTGCACTGGGCCCTGCCGGTCTATCAGCCGGATTTTTGCCCTCCAGGGGGAGCGCTCGTGTTCGAGCTGCGACGGCCGAGACATTCCAGGGAACATGTCGTTCGCGCCTTCTACACCGCACAGACGTTCGACCAGCTGCGGAATCTGACGCCCCTGACGCTCGAGGCACCACCCGCGACAATGCAGCTTCTCATCCCGGTCGAGGGTCGATCCGCTGCGGATCTGGATGTCCCGTTTGACGTCTTTCAGAAGCTCGTCAGGAAGGCCATTGACCGGAAGTGCGTGGAGGACCCCTCGGAAGAGGTTCCGCCCGGCGTGTTGACCGGTGTCCCCCTGAGCTAGGAGAGCTCGAGCAACGCCGTCGGCGCGCCAGTAGCCGGAACTGCGCCGAAGGGAGGGGAGCTGGTCAGTTCCCGAGGTAGCGATACGAGATGTTCTGCCACACGGGCTCTTCGAGAACCTCGAGAAGCCGCCGGTTGAGGCGCTCGCGCAGCGGGCTCCCGTCCGGCAGGCCGAACGAGTAGGTCTGCGCCTCGAGGATGGCCGGAAGGACGATGAGCTCCGGGAAGGAGCGGGTCGTCTGGTGGCGCAGGAGGGCCTCGCCGGCCACGAACGCGTCGGCCTTGCCCGTGGCGACCGCGCGGAACCCGTCGTCCATCGAGTGGACGACCGTCGCCCGGATGTTGTTGCGCCGCGCGTACTCCAAGCCGGAGGAGGACTCGACGACGACCACTCGAACGCGGCGCAGGTCGTCCGGGCTCCGCAGCTCCTCGAAGTGCTGGATCGCGACTCTCCCCGCCACCGACCCGGTGAAGGCGCTGACGAAGAGGACCGAGAGGAGCATCCAGACGACGGCGACGGCACGTCCGGCCGCGGTGATGGGGACCCGGTCTCCGTACCCCACGCTCGCCGCCGTCACCGCCGCCCACCAGACCCCGTCGCCGATCCCCCGCAGGCCGGGCCCGAAGTGGTCGGGGTTGGCCCGCTTCTCGAAAATCCAGATGACGAGACCGGCGACGGCGAGCGAGAGGAGGAGCGCCCCGAAGACCTGGAGGTATCCCGCCGAGAGGAGCGTCCGCCCGAGCGACAGCCAGCGGCGCGACTCCGACGGCCGCTGGACGGCCATGTGCCGAGTCATCGATCCCTTCGATTGCTTCGACGGGAAG
>CALFNC010000185.1 GCA_937902605.1 uncultured Acidobacteriota bacterium
TTTCCCTACACGACGCTCTTCCGATCTGTCAGGGGTGTTCGGGTCGGTCGTGGCGCTGTTCCGGCGGAACGGAATGGGGGGACTACAGACTGAACCGGAAACCGGCCGAGACGACGATCGGGTTCAGCGTCAATTCCTGATTGGTTCCCGAGACCCCGTGCGAATCGGCCTTGAGGGGGAGGTAGCGCCCTTCTAGGCCGAGCCGGACGTGCGGGGCGATCTGGAAGTCGGCACCCAGAGCCGCGACGAAAGCGGCCCGGCTCTTCACCGTGACCCGGCCGATGCCCGCGGTAGAAAGATCGGCGCTGCTGAGATCGCTGATCCAGACCCAGGCTCCTCCGGCGCCTACCCAGATATCGACGAGTCCGGGGCAGAGGGGATGGACCTTCAGCATGGCCGAAACCGGGCGCATTTCGAGCTTTCCGAGATCGACCGCCTTCGTCCCGTATACGTCGAACCTTCCCGTCGATCGGAGATCGGATATGGCGACTTCCCCTTCGATCACACGGGAGAAGCCGTAGCCCAGAGTCAGAGCCTCGCCCCATCCCGACGCGAAATCGACGTTGACGCCGTTCTGGGCATCGACGGTCGTCGATTCGACCTTGGCGACGACCGAACCCCAGACCCCGATAGAAAACTTCCCCGCCTCGGCGAGGGCCGATCCGGAGGCGACGAGAAGCATCAACCCGACGAACGGCCGAACCAACCTCATCACGATCCCCTTTCGCGCCACCGAGGCGGCACCGCGTGAATTTCTTTCCCGATGAACCTGAGACACTGTACCATCGGACGGAGATCCGGTTGAAGGAATATTTCGATCCGAGGAGGATTTCGGTCATGCGGCGTTTCCTGATGCTCTTCCTTCTCTGCGCGGCCGTCGTGGGGGCCAGCGCCCCGCCCGCCCACGCCCAGGCCTCCGGCCCGCTCCTGAAGTATCCCGGGATGAAATTGGGCGGCTCGATCACGAGGGACTCGTACGGGATCCCGTCGATCTGGGCGCTCGACGCGTGGGATCTCTTCTACCTCCAGGGCTACGCCCATGCGACCGATCGTCTCTTCCAGATGGATACGCTCCGCCGCCAGGCCTCCGGAACGTTGGCGGAGCTGCTCGGCTCTGCCGCTCTCTCGAGTGATGTCCAGCTCCGGACGATGGGGCTCCGCCGGGCGGCGATCGGATCGCTCGCCGCGGGGTCGCCCCAGGGGACGGAGGCGCTGGAGGCCTATTCGGCCGGCGTCAACCAGTGGGTCGCCACCCACTCGCTTCCGCCGGAATACGGGGCCCTCAGCTTGACGAAGTTCGAGCCGTGGACGCCGCTCGATAGCGTGACGATCGCCAAGGCTTTGGCCTTCCAGCTCTCGTTCGACCTCGACACGACGCCGACCATCGCCCTACTGACCTACCAGGGGGTCGGAAAGGTGGCCGGATTCGACGGAACTAAGCTCTTTGCTGAAGACCTCTGGCGCTCGACGCCGTTTGACCCCTTTACGACGCTCGGCGCCGCGAACGCAGCCCAGGTGACCGATCCGGGAGCCACGGCTCTCCTGAAGGAGACCAAGACCGCCGTTCCCGTCGAAACGGCAGAGGCCCGTGCCGCCCGTCTCGAGGCGCTTTCGAAGGCGGCCGACGATATGCTGGCCCGGGGGACGCTCGACCTGGCCCTCGCGTTCGAGCAGAAGGCACGTGAGGTGCCGCTCCTCGCGGCGATCCTCGACCACGATCGGCCCGCCAGCTCCAACGAGTGGGCCATTGCCCCCCGCCTGACGGCCGACGGTCAGCCACTCGTCGCCAACGACCCGCACCTGTCTTTGAGCGCGCCTTCGATCTGGTATCCGATCTCGCTCCGGGGCGGCGGGTTCAACGTCGCCGGAAACAGTTTCGCCGGAACGCCGTTCGTCATTCACGGTCAGAACGACCATGTCGCCTGGGGCTCGACCGTCCACCCGATGGACGTCACGGATACCTTCCAGGAGACGATCGTCCCAGCCCCCGGCACCGCCTCTGGCCTCGGCACGCTCTACAAAGGGACGGTGGAGGCCCTCGTCCCGATCGTGGAAGTCTTCCGGACGAACAACCCCGGGTCGGGGAGCAAGGACAACATCACCGTCGTCCCGGCGGTCGGGTCCATTCCCCCGGCCACGCTCCTGGTCCCGCGCCGCGACTTTGGTCCGATCATCACGCCGGACACGCTCGCGACCGGCTCGGCCCTCAGCGTTCAGTACACCGGATGGAGCCGAACCCGCGAGCTGGATGCGTTCAGGCTGATCGACCTCGCGGCGTCGGTGGCTGATGTCAAGGCGGCCATCCAGTACTTCGACTGAGATCGGAAGAGCGTCGTGTAGGGAAAGAGTGTAGATCTCGGTGGT
>CALFNC010000186.1 GCA_937902605.1 uncultured Acidobacteriota bacterium
TGGCGCGGGCGAGATCACGGCGGAAGGGAACCCCGACGATCTCGATGCGCGGAGGCTCGACGCCCTGGCGGATGTAGGGGTGAACCGCCTCTCCGTCGGCGTCCAGTCGCTCGTGGATGGGGAGCTCGCGCTTCTCGAGCGGCGCCATGACTCGGCTGCCGCTCTGCTGGCTCTCAGGCGGGCCGTGGAGCGGTTTCGACGGGTCTCGGCCGACCTGATGATCGGAGTCCCGGGACAGACGAGGGAGTCGCTCCGGCGAAGCGTGGAGGGGATCCTCGAGAGCGGTGTCGGGCACGTCTCGGCCTACCTCCTCGAAGTCGAGAAGGCGCCGGGCCTCCTCGCCCTTCGCGAGGGCTCGCCCGGGCTGTTCGCGGACGACGAGGAGGTCGCGGGGAGGTGGGAGACGGTGGATGAGACGCTCGAGGCGGCGGGGCTCACGCGTTACGAGCTCTCGAACTGGGCGAGGACGGGACAGGAGAGCCGGCATAACCTGAAGTACTGGAGGGCGGAGCCGGTCCTCGGCCTCGGGCTGGCAGCACACTCATTCGACGGGGAGACGCGATGCGCGAATACCGCGTCGATGGAGGAGTACCTCCGCCAGGTGAATGAGCAGGGGAGCGCGGTGGTGAGCCGGTCCCGCCTCTCGCCAGACGAGGCGCTCCGGGAGCGGGTCCTTCTGGGCCTGAGGGTTGCGTCGGGGGTTACCGTGGAGGACTTCGAACGGGCGCGGTCGACGGCTGGCGCGGACGAGCAGGAGCGCCTGGATCGTTGCGGGGAGGCCGGGCTCCTGGAGAGAAGGGACGGCCGGGTCCGGCTCACCCGGCACGGCGTCCTCCTCTCGAACGAGGTCTTCTCCCTGCTCGTCTAGCAAAAAGAGAAGGCCGCCCGCGGGCGGCCCTCTCCAGGATTCGAATCGTACCGCGTCGGTCTATAGCTCCTGCGGGATCCGCATGGAGTAGAACGAACGCCAGACGAAGACGACGGAGATCGCGAAGAAGACGATCGCGAGGCCGGTCCGGACGCCCGTCGTCAGCTCGATGGCGAGTTCCACGGCAAGGAGCCCGAACAGCGTCGTGAACTTGATGACGGGGTTCAGGGCGACCGAGGAGGTGTCCTTGAACGGGTCGCCGACGGTATCTCCGACGACGCAGGCGGAGTGGAGCTCCGTTCCCTTCTCCTTCAGCTCGGTCTCGACCAGCTTCTTGGCGTTGTCCCACGCGCCGCCGGCGTTCGCCATGAAGATCGCCTGGAAGAGGCCGAAGATGGCGATCGAGATCAGGTAGCCGATGAAGAAGAACTCGCCGAGGCAGGCGAAGGCGAGGGTCGAGAAGAAGACGGTCAGGAAGATGTTGAACATCCCCTTCTGGGCGTAGGTCGTGCAGATCTCGACGACCTTCTTGGAGTCCTCGACCGAGGCCTTCTGGACCGTGTCGTCGAGTTTGATGTTCTTCTTGATGAACTCGACCGCGCGGTAAGCGCCGGTGGAGACTGCCTGGATGGAGGCGCCGGTGAACCAGTAGATGACCGCGCCGCCGACGATGAGGCCCAGGAGGAAGGGGGCGTGAAGGATCGACAGCTTCTCGATGTTCTTCGAGAGACCGGCAGTCAGGATGACGATGATCGAGAAGATCATCGTCGTGGCACCGACCACGGCGGTTCCGATCAGGACCGGCTTGGCGGTCGCCTTGAAGGTGTTGCCGGCGCCGTCGTTCTCCTCCAGGAATTCTTTTCCCTTCTCGAATGAGAGGTCGAACCCGAAGTCCTTCTTTACCTCAGCGGCGATGTTCGGGATCGATTCGATGACCGACAGCTCGTAGACCGACTGGGCGTTGTCGGTCACGGGACCGTAGGAGTCGACGGCGATCGTGACCGGGCCCATCCCAAGGAAGCCGAAGGCGACGAGGCCGAAGGAGAAGACGGCGGGAGCGAGCATGATCCCGGCCGGGAACAGGGTCGATACCGCGTAGGCGATCGACATCAGGCCGACGATCGAGATCCCCATCCAGTAAGCCGAGAAATTGCCGGCGACCAGCCCGGAAAGGACGTTGAGTGACGCCCCGCCTTCGCGGGAGGCCGTGACGACCTCGCGGACGTGACCGGACGTGGTCGAGGTGAAGACCTTGACCAGCTCGGGAATGATCGCGCCGGCGAGCGTGCCGCAGGTGACGATGGTCGCTAGCTTCCACCAGAGGCCGCCCGGAAGGTCCGGGATCAGGAGGTTCGAAGCGACGTAGGTGATGGCGACCGAGATGAGCGAGGTGATCCAGACGAGCGACGTGAGCGGGGCCTCGAAGTTCATCTTGTCGGCGTGCTGGTACCTCGCCTTGGCGACCGCCTCGTTGATCCAGTAGCTGGCGACGCTGGCGACGATCATCAGGACGCGCATCGCGAAGAGCCAGACGAGGAGCTTGACCTGCGTGGTGCTTGCAGCGAGTTCGGCAGCGGCACGCTGGATCGGCGTAGCCTCGGCGAGCTTCAAGCCCGCCGACAGGAAGTTCTCAGGCTTGATCGCTAGGAGGATGAAGGAGATCAGCGCGACGCCGGTGACGCCGTAGGTCTCGAAGCCGTCGGCGGTGGGACCGACGGAGTCTCCCGCGTTGTCACCAGTGCAGTCGGCGATGACGCCGGGGTTCCGGGCGTCGTCTTCCTTGATTTTGAAGACGATCTTCATCAGGTCGGAGCCGATGTCGGCGATCTTGGTGAAGATGCCGCCCGCGATCCGAAGGGCCGAGGCGCCGAGCGACTCGCCAATGGCGAAGCCGATGAAGCAAGGGCCGGCGAGGTTGCCGGGGATGAAGAGAAGGATCGCCAGCATCAGGATCAGCTCGGTGGAGATCAGCATGGTGCCGATCGACATTCCGGACGACATAGGAATCTGGTAGCAAGGGTAGGGTTTGCCCCTGAGGCTCGCGAAGGCGGTCCGGGAGTTCGCGAAGGTGTTGATCCGGATGCCGAACCAGGCAACCCCGTAGCTTCCGGCGATGCCGACGAGCGAGGCGGCCAGGATGACCACCACCTTGTAGGCCTCCATGTGCCGGAGGAACCCGAAGTAGAGGATCATGATCGCGCCGATGAAGACCTCGAGGAGGAGGATGAACTTGCCCTGCGTCACGAGGTACGTCTTGCAGGTCTCGTAGATCAGCTCGGAAACCTCCAGCATGGACCGGTGGACCGGAAGGTTCTGGATCTTCGAGTAGGTCCTCAGGCCGAAGGCGAGGCCGCCGAGGCAGACGAAGATGCCGAGCGAGAGAAGGGCGCGGCCCGTCATCCCCAGGAACGTCACGGACGACAGGTCTGGAAGGATCAGGTCGGACTCGCCGGCGAGGGCAGGGAGTGCCGGGACGAGGACGAGGAGCGCCAGAAGGACGCCCGGAATACCCTTCGACCAGACACGCATTCGGCCGGTGGTCCCCTGGGAAATCCCGGAATTGAGGGGGAGGAGCTGGGCCAGCATTTTCATGAGTTCCCTTCCTTCAGCTACGAGAATTTCCGGGCCGAACGGGCGGCTCCGGCTCACACGTCCCACGGATTCATAAGCAACGTCCCCGGCAGGGGCCAGGGACGTCTTTTCGAAAGTCCGCGGATTGTACCGTAGGGCCTCCAGCGGCCCAAGCGGAAACTACTGAGCGGCGGAAGCCGTGGGATCGACATAGTCCATGACGATCCCGATGTTCTTGGCGCCGTTGTTCCTCACCGTGTCCATGACCTCCATGGCCTTGCCGTAGTTCACGCCGTCGTCGGCTGAGAAGAAGACGACCTTGCTCCCTCGGTTTCGGAGGACCTCCTGGAGCCGGATCGGAAGGTTCTGAAGCTCGATCCTCTCCTTGTTGAGGTACACGTCCTTGTTCGCCATCACCGTCACGATGATCTGGTCCTTGCTGGCTTCCGGCGGGGGGGGCGTGTTCGAGTTCGGCGGAACCTGGACCACGTAGCCCATCTGGAGGAGGGGCTGCACGACCATGAAAATGATCAGGAGGACCAGGACGACATCCACGAGCGGCGTGACGTTGATCTCGGACTTCGGGCCACCACCGCCCCCCATATCCATGCCCATCTAGATTCTCCTCGCGACCCGGGCGGCCGCCTCGGGAGCGCCGGTCATCACTTGGCCCCCTTCTTCTCGGTGATGAGGCCGACCTTCTCGAAGCCGCCGTCCTTGATGTAACGCATGACCTTCCGGACGTCGCCGTAGGTCAGGCGGTTGTCGGCCTTGACGATGACGTCCTTCGCGGCGTTGCGCTCGCCGAACTCCTTCATCTTCGCGGCGAAGTCCTTGTCCGGATACCACTTGCTCTCGATGAAGATGTTCTTATCGACCTCGACGGAGATCAAGAGTTCGTTCTTGGACTCGGGGTGCTTTTCGGGGCGCTCGGTCTGCGGGAGTAGGACCGGCTTGCCCTTCTGAAGCATTGGCGTGACGACCATGAAGATGATGAGGAGGACGAGGCAGACATCGACCAGAGGAGTGACGTTGATGTCACTCTTCATGCTCTGTCGGCCGCCGAAGCTGTCCATACCCATCGAAGTCCCCTCCTAGTTTCCTGCGGGTCGATTCGTTCCGTGGGCTCGGTGTGGTCCGCTCATGCAGCCTTGGAGGCCTGGCGCTTCATGAAGTAGTCGATGAGCTCGGACGAGGAGTTCGACATCTCGACCTGGAACCGCTCGATCTTGTTCAGGAAGTAGTTGTAGAGCCAGACCGCCGGGATGGCGACGAAGAGGCCGAGCGCGGTCGTGACGAGCGCCTCCGCGATACCGGCCGAGACGGAGCCGAGGCCGCCAGCGCCCGAGGCCGCCATGCCGCGGAACGCGTTGATGATCCCGATGACCGTCCCGAGCAGGCCAATGAACGGCGCGGTGGTCGCGATGGTGGCGAGGCCGCCGAGACCCTTCTTGAAGTCGGCGACGGTCATCATCGAGGACCGCTCGATGGCGCGTTCGGCAGCGGCGACGACGTCGTGACCCTCAGTTCCGGAGCCGTGGGCCTCGTACTGGAATTCGAGGAGACCCGCCGAGACGACCTTGGCGACATGGCTGCTGCGGTACTTCTTCGCCAGGTCGATCGCTTCCTTCAGCTTCTCCTGCTTCAGCAGCTGTCCGATCTCCAGGGCGAACTTCACCGACTGGGACCGGGCCTGCTTGAAGTTCCACCAGCGCTCCAGGGAGACGCCGAGGGAGTAGATCGACAGGAACACCAGAAGAATGAAGATCATCTTCGCGGGCAGCCCCATCGAACTGTAGAGGCCGGTAATACTCATGTCCATGATCGAGGTGTCCTCCTTTGTCTGCTCGGCCGAACGAAGTTGCCGGCGTTGTTTCTTTGTGCTCGAGACGTTTCGTCGTTAAGGTTCTAGTTAAGGTTCTACTGGAGCTTGAAGGTGACGGTCACGGTGAGGTAGACCGGCACTGTGCGGCCGTTAAACGTGGCGGGCTCGTACCTCCAGCGGCTGACCGCCTGCATGGCCGCCGTGTCGAGGAGTGGGTTGAGGCCCCGGAGGATCCTGACCGAATCGACCGACCCGCTCTTCGTGATGATCGCCTCGAGGATGACGATCCCCTGGAGACGGGCTTTCCGGGCCGCCTCGGGGTACTGTGGCTGAACCCGCGAGATTTCCTTGGGCTCCCTGACCTCGCCGCCGACCCGCATCGGCTCCTCGGCCTGGCCGCCCAGCACGCCGCCTTCCTTGCCGCCGAGGACGCCGCCCATGACGCCTCCGGCCACGCCGCCTTCGACGCCACCCTCGACGCCCCCCACGACGCCGGACGACGTCGGCTCGGGGGCGGCCGGGGCCACCGGCACGACGTCAGGCACCATCATCGGCGACGTGACCTGCGTCTGCTTGACGGGCTCGACCTTCGGGGCCGATTTGGGGGCGGCCGCTGCCTTCGCGGGCGGGGGCGGGGGAGGAGGAGGCGGGGCCGCGTTCGTGTAGAAGTTCACCGGGATGGGTGGCTCCGGGATGTCCTCGATGTACCACATCGAGGCGGCCATCGTGGTCCCGATCACGAGGACGTGGATCAGGATGGAGAGCGGGACGGAGAGCCACCGCTTCCCGGACGCTTGGTGCTTGAAGGACTCGATCAGGGAGGCTTCGAACATCGATAGGTCTCCGCTCTTTTACAACGCTTCCAGGGGGTTTTTCGCGGCGGCCTCTTCCCTCTGCTTCTGAAGGACGCGCGCCCGGACCTCCAGGGCCTTTTTCTGCCATTCGTCCGCCTTGGCTTTGAGCTCCGCCTTCTTGGTTTCGTCGTTCTCGAGCTTGGCGTACTCGCGGTAAAGGAGGTTCACGTAGAGCATCGCCTCGTAGTAGTCCGGCCGGAGCTCGATGGCCTTGTTGAGCTGGGCCATCCCGTAGTCGACGATCTCCTTCCGCTTCTCGCCTTCCATCTTGTCGGGCGGCGCGTTGTAGACCTTGTCCCAGCATGTGACCCCGAGGGTGTAGAAGACGTCCGCGTTCCTCGGCTCTAGCTTGGCGTGCTCCTTCTGCCAGGTCATCGAATTCTCGAAGTCGCCCTTTTTCGCGTAGAGCATGGCGATGGTCTGGACCGCCTTGACATCCTCCGGGTGCGCCGTCCGCCATTGCTTGAAGTACCCGATGGCATCATCGAACTTTCCGGAGTTCATGTAGGTCGTGACGAGGTATTTCGCGGCCTTTTCGTCGTCCGGCCTCTTGTCCAGATAGAGCTTGAAGTTCTCGATCGCCTGCTTCAGGGCTTCCTGGTCCTTCGGATGGGTGGAGCCGGGGTTGTAGAGGGCCATGTTTCCCATCGCCACGAACTTGGCGAACCGGATGTCGTTCGGATCCAGGGCGCGGGCCTGCTCGTATTTCTTGAGGGCGTCCTCGTAGAGCTGCTCCTTGAAGAAGGCGTTTCCCTCGCGAACGAGCTGCTTCGCCTTCAACCGGTCGCATCCCGCGGAGGCAAGAGAGAACACCGCGATAGCCAGGAGAACGGCGGTCCGGCGGCGGTGGGACCGGCGCGAGGCGCGCGTTCCCTCCGCCACACCGTCCGGCCCGGCATCGACTCTCGTCCTCATCAACCTGTCTCCTTTCGAGGCCTTCCTCATTTCAGCGGCCATCCTCGCCCGACGGGGCGAATCCGTCAATCCGGCGCGCGGCATCCGGCCGCCCTGGACTTCCTTCACGGGGCCGTCCCCCCGCGAACCGCCCGGGCGGGAGCAACGACCCCGCCCGAAACGATGAGTTTAATCCCTTCCTCGATCGTGAGCCCCGGATCGACGACTTCGCTCTCAGGGACGAAGATCACGAAACCGCTCGTGGGGTTGATCGCCGTCGGGACGTAGAGCGTGAGCGTCTTCGTGTCCGAGACCCCGATCCCGTCACCCGTGACGAACGCCAATGCGAGGGTTCCCTTCTTAGGAAATTCGACGAGGACGACCTTCCGGAACGCTCGCCGTCCTCCTGGTGAAACCGCCTCCACGAGCTGCTTCGCGCCCGTGTAGAGCGTCTTGACCAACGGAACATTCTGGAAGAGACGGTCGATAAGTTCAAGGACTTTCTTCCCGAAGAGGTTCGTGGAGAGGAGTCCCGCCAGGTAGACGGCGAGGAAGGTCAGGATGAGGCCGACCCCCGGGATCGGCCGGCCGAAGAACCGGCTCGTCAGCGGGCGCGCCCAGCCGTCGATGAGGTCAAAGATGAAGGAGACGGCGACGGCGGCCAGGACGAGGGGGACGAGGACGAGGAGTCCCGCTGTGACGTGCCGACGGATGCGGAGGGACATGGCAGAGGGAGGATTCTAGACGCATCGGGGGGTTCCGAAGGGTCGCCACGTAAAATGCCCGGATGAAGATTCCTCTTCGCGTCCCGCTCATCTCTCGCGCCGCCCGGGCGGCGGTCGTCGTCGCCATGTTCCTCGCCGGGGGCGAGACGGCCCTCTGGGGGGCCGAGAAGGAGAAGCCGACGGGGGTCGTCGGTCCCGTGGTCAAGAACGTCGACGTCTCGATCACGAATCTGGACGTCGTCGTCACCGACTCGAAGGGGAACCGCGTCACAGGCCTCCGGAAGGAGGACTTCGAGGTGATCGAGGACGGC
The DNA here is from genome assembly GCA_937902605.1 of uncultured Acidobacteriota bacterium. GTDB lineage: Bacteria > Acidobacteriota > Thermoanaerobaculia > UBA5066 > UBA5066 > CAIMWE01. The sequence goes on from CALFNC010000186.1 coordinate 8,049, forward strand.
CTCCAACAGATCGTCACGAACTTCTACGTCGTCGAGGCCGGGATGTTGAAGGTCGTCGGGGACAACCCGGTGCCCGCCCCGGTCGAGGGCGCGGCGGCCGCCGCGCCCTCGAAGGTAGAGGCGGGGAACGCCGAGGTGGCCCCCCTCCCGGTCCTCAAGACGAAGATCGTCATCTTCGTCGACAACCTCCACATAACGCCCTCAAACCGCAACCGCGTCCTTCGGAACATCGAGGCCTTCGCCCGTACCAACGTGAAGGACAACGTCGAGGCGATGGTCGTCACCTGGGAACGGTCCCTGAAGGTACTCCGGAAGTTCACGAATGACGGGAGGGACGTGGCGGACGTCCTCAAGCAGGTCGAGGAGATTTCGGCCCAGGGATCGGCCCGCCTCAGCGAGCGTCGGGACGTCCTCAAGGCGATCGACGACTCGTCGAACGTGGACGAGGCGGTCTCCCGGATCCGGTCGTACATCCTCGCGCAGAAGAACGACCTCGACTTCACGGTGGAGGCATTGAA
>CALFNC010000187.1 GCA_937902605.1 uncultured Acidobacteriota bacterium
CTTCGCCCTCTTCCGCTCCGTCGACGTCCCGCTCGCTCTCGGCGCTTTCCTCGTGACGGGAGGGCGATGAGCCACCACCTCGTCGTCGCCCGCGACCTTCGCTACCGGTATCCGGACGGGACGAGCGCGCTCGACGGGATCACCTTCCGGATCGTCCATCGGGAGTCGGTCGGGATCGTGGGGGCGAACGGTGCGGGGAAGTCGACGCTCCTCCTCCACCTGAACGGGACGCTCCTTCCCGCTTCTGGCGAGGTCCGGATTGGCGAGGAGCTGCTGACCGCCAACCGGATCCCGGACGTCAGGCGCCGGGTCGGGATGATCTTCCAGGACCCCGACGACCAGCTCTTCATGCCGACACTGGCCGACGATGTCGCGTTCGGGCCGCTGAACATGGGACTCCCTCCGGAAGAGGTGAAGGGGCGAGTCGCGGCCGCCCTCGAGCGCGTCGGCCTCTCGGGGCTCGAGGCACGGCCTCCGCACAGGCTCTCGAGCGGCGAGAAGCGGCGCGCCGCTCTCGCCACAGTCCTCGCGATGAACCCCGATCTCCTCGTCCTCGACGAGCCAAGTGCCGGCCTCGACCCGCATGCCCGGCGTCAGCTGATCGGCCTTCTCCGCGCCTTCACCCACACGAAGATCGTCGCCACGCACGACCTCGACCTCGTCCTCGACCTCTGCGAACGGACGATCGTCCTCGACCACGGAACTGTTCGGGCCGACGGGAAGACGCCCGAGATCTTCGCCGACGAGGCGCTCCTCGCCTCCTGCCGGCTCGAGAAGCCCCTCTCGATGCAGGGCTGCCCGGTCTGCGGGGCCTAGACCGCCACGCCGCTTCCCTGGCTCTCGACCAGGACCGCTCTCACCGGCGAAGCATCGGCCCCCTCGAGCCGGAGCGGGAGAGCGACGAGCGTGTAGAAGCCCGGCGCGACGTCCCGCAGAACGAGCCCCTCGAGCGTGGCGATCCGGTACTCCGCCAGCGCGAGGTGGCTCTCCAGCCGCGGGTCGTCGAACGGGTCTATAGATGGCGTATCGAGGCCAACCAGGACGACGCCCCGCTCCGCGAGCCACGGGGCCAGGCCGGGCGAGAGGCCGGCGAATTTCGTCCCGAACCGCTCCGGGCCAGGGAACGAATCGGTCCGGAGCAGCAGCCGGGGAGCCGCGATCTCCACCGCCAGGTCGCCCGGGCCGACCCGCCCCCCCTCGGAGACCGAGACCTTCACGACCTGGCACGGTCCGTAATAGAGGCCCAGCGGCTGCTGGTCGATCGAGCCGGCCCCCCACACCGTGTGCCCCGGTGCGTCGGCGTGCGCTCCCAGGTGAAGCGTCGTCTCGATCGAGCTGACAAGCGAGGTGTCTCCGTTCTCGAACGAGGCGCGGACCGTCCGGCGATACGGCGTGTCATCCGGCCAGACCGGCAGCCGTTCCGAGACGAGCGGCGAGATGTCCAGGATGCGCACCATTGGCAGATCCTATAGGGGCCCGCGCTCCTCGCGTTTCTCCTGCCGGAGACCCGCGGGAGTGAGATCGGGTTTCGATCCTAGTGGATGCTTTTGTACTTCGCCTGGAGCTGCTCGTGCGTCTCGACGTGGCCCGGGTCCTTCGCGATCGAGCCGTCGGTCGGGCAGGATGCCATGCACTTCGGCTCGTCCCCCGCGCCCACGCACTCCGTGCAGCGAGCCGGGTTGATGACTTGGTGGGAATCGCCCTGGCTGATCGCCTGACTGGGGCACTCCGGCTCGCACGCGCCGCAGCTGATGCATTCGTCCGTGATCATCAACGCCATTGAAGGCCTCCTCAGAAAACTGCGTGGACTTCCCTTGGGTCGTCCGTAGGGTTTTTTCATGCGCCGGACCAGCGATCCGACGGGGCGAAATGGTGGCAGAGCCATCATCCTGTCGCAATGATGCGTATGCTCTATTCGTCCGAAGCGCTCGAACCATCCATTCCGGGGCTCGTGCTAGAGTTCCAACCCCGGAACGCTGAAGAGGTTTGTGATGGAAAAGCCGGACTGGGGACAGAGCCTGACGATCGGGAACACGTCGATGGACCTGGAGCACCGCCTCCAGATCGGGCTCATCCACGCGCTGGACGAGTCCATCCGCGCCGGTCAGACCCGCGAGGAGGTCGCGAAGATCCTCGCCCAGCTCTATGAGTACACGAACGCTCACTTCCTCGCCGAGAACCTCCTGATGCGGCTCCACGCGTACCCCGAGTACCCCTTGCACGCCGACGAGCACGACCGCCTCGTCGGGAGCCTGGAGGCACTCCGCCGGACGTTCGACTCCGGGGAGACGTCGATGACGCTGGAGTCGATCGAGTCGCTCCGGAGCTGGCTCGCAGTCCACATCCAGGGGATGGACCGGCGCCTCTCGTCATACGTCGCCGAGAACGGCATCCCGGTCGTCCGGCGGACCTAGGAGCCCGTCCCGGTAATGGGAGGGGTCGCGTTGCGAGCGCCACGGGGCCGGACGCAAGGCGGCGCGACGACCGCGATCCGGGAGATCGCGGAGAAGCGCCA
>CALFNC010000188.1 GCA_937902605.1 uncultured Acidobacteriota bacterium
GATGGCGCTCGCGGCCGCCCGGCGGCGAAGCGTCGCCTCGGGAATGGCGCGGAGGACGACGTCTAGCCTCCAGGACGCCGCCGATTCCAGGTCGGCCGCGATCGCGATCCACGACACGCGCAGGCTGCGCTCCTCGCCGAGGGCCGCCGGGTGGGCATCGAACCGCTCCGCGGCCGTCCGCTCGATGAGAGCGCGGTCGGGGATGGGAAAGTCGAACTCCGCCACCGAGCCGAAGAGCCGTGCGAGGTGACCGTCCCACAGGACGACGCGGCGCCCCAGGCAGAGGACCGTCTCGAAGAATCCTACCCCCCGTTCGACGACGGGGGCGTCCGCGGGCACTGGGGCGATCTCGTGCATTTTCACTCCTGGACCGAATCTACCCCGATTCCGCGCAGAAACTCGATCGACTTCACGACGGTCTCGTCCCACTCGGCGGCGGCATCCGAGTCCCAGACGATTCCGCCCCCGGCATGGTAATGGACCCGTCCGGGGACGACCACGGCGGTGCGGATGGCCACGTTCAGCAGGACCTCCCCGTTACCCCGCACGTACCCAGCGGCGCCGCAGTAGGGTCCCCGCGGCACCGGCTCGAGCGACCGGATGAACGAGAGCGCCGCCCGCTTCGGGGCGCCCGTCACCGACCCCGGCGGAAAGGCGGCACGGAGGAGGTCAGATACCCGGATTCCAGGCCTCAGCCGGGCCTCCACCACCGACTCCATGTGGACGAGATGCCTCAGCTCCTTCACGCCCCGGAGGACCGGGACGGAGACTCCACCCGCGCGGGCGACACGCCCCAGGTCGTTCCGCACGAGGTCGACGATCATCAGATGCTCGGCGAGGTCCTTCTCGGACGCCAGGAGGGCCCGGGCCGCGGATTCCGCTCCCAGGTCGCCGCGGGGCACCGTTCCCTTGATCGGTCCCGAACTCGCCACTCCGCGGCGCAGGTCGGCTTCGAGAAAAAGCTCCGGCGAGTTGCAGACGATCGAGAGATCCGCGTCGCGAATGTGGACCGCGAACGAAACCGGATTCTCCCGCCACATTCCAGCCGCCAGGACGTCCGGATCGAACCGGCCCTCGGCTGCCATGCGGCGTGTCAGGTTCACCTGATAGACGTCTCCCCGTTCGATACCGTCCCGGATGCCGGCCACGGCGACTGCCCACGCGGCCCGATCAAGGCTGGAGACCACCGACCGCCCGCGCGAGGGCGGTGGGGACGGGATCGCCGCGTCGTCGAAAACCGTTCCCCTTTCCCGGCGGAAGACCCCGAACAGGCCAAGCGGCCCTAGATCAGGAGGCCGGAAGTCACCCGGCGCTCCCTCCAGCCGGACCCCGGCCTCGTACGAGAGATACCCGGCCGCGAAAAGGTCAGGGTCCGCCGAGGCCGCGACAGCATCCAGGCGCTCGAGGAGCGGCCCGAGCTGATCCGGGCGATCCGCTTCCGCCCGGATCACCTCCTCCGGCCCGTCGAATCCGACGGGACCTCCAAGCCTCCATCCGTCTCCGCGGAAGCGGACGGCGAGATCGCCGGTCAACCGGCGGGATCCTCAGGGATTCTCAAGCGCGCAGGATCTTACGCGGGAGGCCCGCCTGGCACTTCCGTGCGCCGAAGGAGCCTGGGCACCATGATCAACGCGGCTCCGTAGAACCCGAAGGCGATCACGAGCGCCGCCGGACCGCTCGTCCGGAGGTCCTCCAGGACCAGCTTCAGCCCGCCCGCGCTGAGGACCGGATACGGAAGCCACACCAGATCGCCACAGAACGGCCGGCGCCGGGCCCAGGCCAGCGCGATCGCGGCAGTCGAGAGGACCGCGGTCCGGATGGTTGCGAGCCGGGGCGCTGCGCCCGCTCCGGATGTCCCGAAGGCCAGGGAGAGGAGGTCGATCGCCCCGCCCCCGATTCCGACGACTGCCACGACGCCGAGGAAAGCAACGGGAAGTCGCTCGAGCTTCGTCCGGGGGCCGGCCGCCCGCGCCTCTTTCACCGAGAGCGCCGTATAGCTGGCGACCGCGGTCGCCACGACCACGAGCGCGTCGCGTCCCGGGAAGGAGAAGCCGTGCGCGGCCCCGCCGAGGAAGGTCCGGATCACCCCCCCGAACAGCCCACTGAAGATCCCCGCGGCGGCAACGTAGGCAGCCGAGTGGGCCGCGAGGGAGATGCGATTCAAGCGGAAGCCGAGCAGGGCGGCCGTGAAGCCGAGACCGCACCAGAACAGCACCAGGAGGTTCGTCCCGAAGACGAGGGGGCTGACCGCGAGCGTCAGAAGGACGGCCAGCGTGGAGTAGAAGAGGAAGTTGCCCCGGAACTCCGCCCGCCGCTCGACGAACGAGAAGGCGACGAAGTAGCAGCCGCCCGCCACGACGAGGGCGCTGACCCCCAGCGCCCTAGAGCCCGAGCCGAAAGTCCATGCGACGCGCACGGCGCCGCCGAACCCGGCCAGCAAGGCGAGGACCGTCTGGACCACCTCGAAGACGGTCACGCTCCGCATCCGCATCAGCGTCCGGACGGCGAAGCTACC
>CALFNC010000189.1 GCA_937902605.1 uncultured Acidobacteriota bacterium
CGCGGTGGTGGCTTGATTCCTCGAGAGAAGCCGCCGCATCACCTCGCTGGCAGAGGAGCTCGCCCGGCGCCGCGGGGCACCGCGCGGCGAGAGCGATCCTGTGACCGGACGCTGGTCGGTCGCGATCGACCCGGGGAAGATGACCGGAACCTACAACCTGAGGCTCGACGGGACGCTGATCTCCGGTGACTACGTGCTGGCCGGGGAATTCAAGGGCTCGCTCCGGGGCACCTACGTGGGAGACCGCGTCACGCTACAGCGCATCGACTCGGAGCGAGGGTTTGACGCGACCTTCTACGGGAAGCTCGTGCCCTCGCAGAAACGGATCACGGGTAGCTGGGAGGCGACCGCGATCGCCCCGGCCATCGGTCCGTCCGCAGGAACATGGGGCGCCACGTGGGCCCCGGAGACCGACGAGAGCTCTGGAGAGAATCCTTGAAAGAGCTGAACGACGACCATCTTCCGCCGCCCGCGAAGCCCTCTATGAGCGGCGGTCAGCGCAAGACCAACCCCGGTTCCGGCGACCAGGCTGGACCGGTCTATCCGTGGCTGGACCGCCTCCTGTTCGCGGCTGGCGGACTCCTCCTCGGCTTCGCGGCGGCATATCTCTACCTCGACCGGGCGTCCTCGGCATTCCCCTCCCAACAGGCAGCGGGCGGCAATCCTCATGCGGGGATCCCGGGCACATCGCAGGACGCCGGGCCCGGTCCGGCCGCTGCGCCGATGTCCGTGGACCCCGCCGTCCGGCAGAAGCTGAAAGAGCTGCAGCAAGCCCTCGCCCAGAACCCGAACGACTACGACCTCCTGGTGCGCGTCGGGAACGCCGCGTACGACTCCGACGACTCCCGTCTGGCCGTGGACGCTTACGAGAAGGCCCTGAAGGTCCGGGGGAACGACCCGAACGTGATGACCGACCTCGGGATCAGCTACCGGAATACCGGTGACCCGAACAAGGCGCTCGAGTGGTTCGACCGGGCGATCAAGGTGAACCCCGACCACTGGCAGGCCCGGTTCAACAAGGTTGTCGTCCTGGGTCTCGATAAGGGAGACAAGAAAAGCGCGCTCGCCATCCTGGCCGAGCTGAAGAAGGCTAGGAGTTTCCATCCGGAGCTGCCGCCGCTGGACAAGCTGGAGGAGGCGCTCGGCGCCAAGTAGGTGAGGTGAAGCCGGTCTCCGGCGACCTGTTCGACGACGGCTCCCCCGGCGAGCCCCCGGAAAGGGGGCCGGGGGACCGGCTGCCGGTTCCCCTGGCAGAGCGGTTCCGGCCGCGGGACCTGGCCGAGGTCGTGGGACCGCCGGAGGTCTTCGGGCCCGATTCGTTCCTGGGAAAAGCGATTGCCGCCGACCGGGTCCCGTCGCTGATCCTCTGGGGACCCCCCGGTTCGGGGAAAACGACGCTCGCCCGCATCATTGCGGCCCGGACGAAGGCGAGGTTTCTCGACTTCTCGGCGGTCAACGCGGGTGTGCGGGAGATCCGGGACGTCCTCGAGGACGCGAGAAGGAACCGGGACCGCGGGGTCCGGACATTGCTGTTCCTCGACGAGATTCACCGCTGGAACCGGGCGCAGCAGGATCTCCTCCTTCCGTACACGGAGTCGGGGGCGATCACATTGGTCGGCGCCACGACCGAGAACCCTTCCTTCGAGCTGAACGGCGCGCTCCTCTCGAGAAGCCGGGTCGTCGTCCTTCCGCCCCTCGGGGACGTCGAGCTGGTGACCCTGATGAAGAGGGCCCTCTCCGAGCCGGAACGAGGTTTGGGCGGACGGACGGCGGCTGACGAAGAGACCCTCGCCTGGATCGCGCGGTTCGCCGACGGCGACGCGCGTCGGGCGCTGAACGCCCTCGAGACGGCCGTGTTCCAGGCGCCCGAGGGGGAGTCCCTTACGGTCCCGTTCCTCGAACGGCTCTTCGCACGGAAGGTCCTCGTCCACGACAAGTCCGGGGAGGCCCACTACGACCTGATCTCGGCGCTTCACAAGGCGCTCCGCGACTCGGACGTCGACGGAAGCCTCTACTGGCTCGCCCGGATGCTCGAGGCGGGGGAGGATCCGCTCTACGTCGCCCGGCGGCTCGTCCGGTTCGCCTCGGAGGACGTGGGCCTGGCCGACCGCGAGGCTCTCTCGCTCGCCCTCGCGGGACGGGACGCCGTCCACTTCATCGGGATGCCGGAAGGGGCGCTCGCGCTCGCCGAAGTGACCGTCTATCTCGCGCTGGCGCCGAAGTCGAACGCGCTCTACGTCGCGTACCAGGAAGTGGCGGCCGACGTCCAGCGCTTCCCCAACGAGCCGCCGCCTCTTGCGATCCGGAACGCACCGACGGCCCTGATGGAGCGGCTCGGCTATGGGAAGGGGTATCAGTACGCGCACGACTTGCCCGAGGGGGCCGCGGGACTCGAGACCCTCCCTCCGCGCCTCGAGGGAAGGAACTACT
>CALFNC010000190.1 GCA_937902605.1 uncultured Acidobacteriota bacterium
CGAGGCGGGGATTCCGATCCTGGGCGGGCACACGGTCGTCTTCGACGTCCCGGTTTACGGGATGGTGGTGAACGGACGGGCGAAGGCATCCCGGATCCGCCGAAACATTGGGGCTCACCCTGGCGACGCCCTCGTCCTCACGAAGCCGATCGGCTCGGGGATCCTCTCCTGCGCGCTCCGCGCGCGGGCGCTCGCCGGCCTCCTCCGGCATGGGCCGGAGATCTCGAAGGAAGAGGAAGCCACGGCCGTCGAGACGATGGCCCGTTTGAACCGGTCGGCGGCGCAGGCGGCCGACCCGTTCCCCGTCTCGGCCTCGACCGACGTCACCGGCTACGGTCTGCTCGGCCACCTGCGGGAGATGGCTACGGGGAGCCACGTCGACGCGGAAGTCGACCTCCATGCAGTGCCGCTTCTGCCCGGAGTCCGCCGGCTCATCGAGGCGGGGATCGCCCCGGATGGCTCGCACCGCAACCTCGCCTCGTCCCGCCCGTTCGTGGATGCGCCCCGTCTTCGGGAAACCGACCTACTCCTCCTGGCCGACGCGCAGACCTCGGGGGGGCTCCTCCTCGCGGTCCCGGAGCGGCATGCCGAGGCCCTGGCGTCGGCGATCCGGGGAGCGGGTGACGGGAACGCGGCGGTGGTCGGGAGGTTCCGCGAGGCCCGCGGAGCGGAACCTGGGATGATCTTGGTTCGTCCGTGACCTGGTATCGGACCAGTGTGCGAAAGGAGCTCTCATGAACGACGAAGGGAAAACGAGACAGCCGGCCGAGGACGACCAGTGGAGCACGCTGACGGGGGCGGCGAACGAGACGGAGGCGACGCTCCTTGCCGGATTCCTCGAGGCGCACGGGATCACCGCCCGGATCGTCGACCGGAGCTTCCACCAGACGCCCACGACGGACGAAGACCTCACGCCGATCGCCGTCTCCGTCCCGACGGCGCGGCTCGCCGAAGCCGAAGCGGTGCTGGCGAAACGCGAGAAGGCGTTCACGGCATCGTCCGAGGGCGAGTCGTCCCTCCTGACAGACCAGGGGCTGGAGCAGGTCGAGACGTCGGAGGACGAGACGAAAAAGTAGGGTCCGCTAGAATCCGACCTCGGACGTGACTGCTTCACGCATCGGCCGGTACGAAATTCTCCGCCCGCTCGGTCGCGGTGCAATGGGGATTGTCTACCTAGCGCTGGACCCAAAAATCGACCGGACGATCGCGCTGAAGACGATCCGGTTCGAGGACTCCGGGGGGAGCTTCGACCGGGACGAGGCGAAGGCCCGGTTCCTGAAGGAGGCCCGGATCTCCGGGCGCCTCCAGCACCCCAACATCGTCACGGTTTTCGACGTTGGGGAGGACGAGGGCGTCCTCTACCTCGCGATGGAGTACGTCTCCGGGGGGAGCCTGGCCCAGAAGCTGGGGATCCCCGGGACCCTCTCGGTGAACGACCGGGTCCGGATCGTCGCCGAGGTCGCCGACGCCCTCGCCCACGCCCACGAGCGAGGGGTGATCCACCGCGACATCAAACCGGCGAACATCCTCCTCACCGAAGGGCTGATCGCGAAGGTATCCGACTTCGGGATCGGAAAGCTCCTGTCGGGCGACACCGAGCTGACGTCGACGGGACAGATGGTCGGCTCGCCGGCGTACATGTCGCCCGAGCAGATCCGAGGCGAGAAGGTGGACATCCGGACGGACATCTTCTCGCTCGGCGTCGTCCTCTACCAGGTGCTGACCGCCAAGAAGCCGTTCCCGGCCGACACGCTGACGACGCTCGTCTACCAGATCCTCCACGAGGAACCGTCCGACCCGGTCGCCCTGCAGGCTGACCTCCCGCCGGAGATCTCCGCGGTCATGAAGGGGTGCCTCGCCAAGAAGAAGGACGACCGCTACTCGGACGCGGCCAGCCATCCTCGTTGGCCACTGTGGAAAGGTGGACGTAGAGTTTCGCGGCGTCGAGCCACGTTTCATC
>CALFNC010000191.1 GCA_937902605.1 uncultured Acidobacteriota bacterium
GTTTCACGTCCGCCGGGATGATGTCGCCGGGTCGCACACGAACGATGTCGCCGGGAACCAGCTCCCGGGCTGCGATGACCTGCCAGCTCGATTCGCGCCGCACCCGCGCACTGACCTGCAGCCTCCGCCGCAGCGCCTCGACCACACCAGCAGCTCGGCGCTCCTGCATGTAGCTCAACACGGCGTTGATGACCAGCAACGCACTCACGACGACGAGGTCGGCGTATTTCCCGAGCACGATGGACAGGACCATGATCAGCTCGAGCATCCACGCAGAGATACCCCAGAATTTCCCGAGGAACGTCAGGACCGGGTGCCCCTTCTTCACGGCGACTTCGTTGGTGCCGTGCTCCTTCCGGCGGAGCTCCACCTCCGCATGCGTAAGCCCAGTTTCGGGGTCGACATGGAGCGCCGCGAGGCTGTCAGGAACGGACGCGGCGGCGATGTCAGGGGGCTTGGCGTCGGCCGGCTTCGAGGGCGCCTTCCCGGCTTCGGTCTTGGTTGGGGGCGTTCGCATGGTGACCATCCTCTCTGGCACCTGCCAGATCTACGACCCTCTGCCGGCGCTGGTTGTGGCCCTCTTCGACCCTACCTCGGGCTATGCCCGGCTCACGGAATGGCGCCAAGTGCCGCGAGACCAGCACCCAGAGCGAGGACGAACGCCGGATGCCACCGAAATCGGAGGAGCAAGACCAATGAAGCGGCCGCGAGCATCAGAGCGCGCCAGCTCGGGATGGCCGGCGCCCACAAGAGAACGGCGGCAGAGGCGATGAGACCCACGACGGCAGGAGTCACCCCAGACATGAAGTCGCCGAATCGCTGAGAGTTGCGGAAGCGTTCATAGCCCGCACACAGAACGGTCATCAAGACCAGAGCTGGCGTCAAGAGTGCCGCGGTCGCCAGAAGTGCTCCGGGCCCGCCCGCGAGCTTGTACCCCACGAACGTCGCCAGCACGGCGATCGGTCCAGGCGTGAGGTTACTGATGGCTACGCCGTCCAGGAATTCGGCGGGGCTGAGCCACTGGAGATCGTGCACGAGGTGCTGGCTCAGGATCGCCACGAGGACGAACCCGCCCCCAAAGTACACGAGCCCAACTTTGAAGAAGGTGACGACGAGCGAGGCGAGGCCGATGGCGGGAACGTGCGCCGATGCGCCTGCCACCACGGGGACCAAGGCGAGGGTCGGGGGGAGACCAGGTCCTGGAGCCGAGTCAGGTGCGGGATTGGAGGAGCGGGACGCCCCAGGCTTCCCCGGCTGCGAGAGCGTCCGGACGCCGAGGAGAAGACCGACTCCGCCAGCGGCGAAAAGGGTGAATGCGGGGCTGATCTTGCCCAGACTTGCTGCGAGCCCAGCGCTGGCGAGAAGCCACGCAGGCCATGAGGTGAGGACTCTCCTCCCAGCGGAGACTGCGGCCGAAAGAATGAGCGAGATGACGACGGGTCCGAGGCCCGCGAGCACACCTGAAAGCGCGGGGAGTGAGTGATATCGGAAGTAGAGAGACGAGAGAAGGATCACCAGGCTCACGGAGGGCAGGAGGAAGCAGAATGAGGCGAGAAGAGCGCCGCGAAGGCCGTGGCGCCGGTAGCCCACAAAGAAGGCTGCATTGACCGCGAACGGTCCCAGGAGCTGCCCGAGGGCCACGCCGTGGAGGAACTCGTCAGGGGCCACGAGGCGCCGCCGCTGCACCAGCTCTCGCTCCATCAGAGCGACGACCGCCATCCCGCCTCCGAAGCCAATGGCGCCGATCTTTAGAAAGAGGGCCGCCATCTTCGCGATGGAAAGGTGCGTGTCAGGAACCGGTGCCGCCTCCGGATGAGGACTTAGGCCGTCGAACATCAGAGGCTCACTTCGCGGCCGGCTCCCAGTTGGGAAACAACTCGCGTTCGCCACACCCCTCTACCTCGGGCTCGAGGGTCGAGTGGGTCACCCCCCATTCTTCCTGAAGCCACCACCCCGACGTCCACGTCGGCGCCCTGGGCCGAGATTACTGCTTCGCACCAGCCGCTGAGAGCCAGGTCGTGATCTCCGTGGCGCTCGGAAGGCGGCCGGCGGATTTCACCTCTCCGTCGATCACGAGAGCCGGGGTGGCCATGATGCGATAGGCCATGATCTCCTCGAGCTTCTCGACCTTTTCGAGCTCGGCCTCGAGACCGAGCGAGGCAATCGCCTTCGCGGCCTCTCCGTAGAGTGCCTTGCACTTGGCGCAGCCAGGTCCTAGGACTTTGACCTTCACATTTCACCTCCAGGCGATTGTCCCTTTCAGAGCACGAAGTTGAAGACGTAACCGACGATGAGAATTCCCGTTCCGACGACCCCTGCGAAGACGGCGATCAGCGCTGGCCTCAGCACCTTCCGCAGGATGACGAACTCGGGCAGCGAGAGGCCGATCACCGACATCATAAACGCGAGCACCGTTCCGAGGGCGGCGCCCTTGCCGAGGAGGGCCTGTACCACCGGGACGATGCCGGCGGCGTTGGAGTACATCGGAATGCCGATCAGGACCGCCAGCGGGACCGACCACCAGGCCTGCTTCCCCATGATTCCCGCCATGAAGTTCGCAGGGACCCAGCCGTGGATCCCCGCCCCGACGGCGATGCCGGCAACGACGTACGGCCAGACCTTTCCGACGATCTCCTTCACGGCCGCCTTCCCGGCCCCGATCCGGTCGACCCACGTCGGGGGAGCGAAGTCTCCACCTACCTCTCCTGCGGGAATCGCGTAGACCCACGGCTCGACCCATCGCTCCAGTTTCAGCCGGCCGATCACCCAGCCGGCCACCAGGGCGACGAGCAGGCCGGTACCTGCGTAGAGGGCCGCTACTTTCCAGCCGAATAGGCCGAAGAGGAGGGCGAGCGCGACCTCGTTGACCATCGGCGCCGAGACGAGGAACGAGAAGGTCACACCGAGGGGGACGCCGGCCGTCACGAAACCGATGAACATCGGCACGGCAGAGCAGGAGCAGAAGGGCGTGACCACCCCGAGCAGGGAGGCCAGGACGTTTCCGAGCGATTCCCGCTTCCCGGCCAGGACCTGCCGGGTCTTCTCCGGTGTGAAGAACGAGCGGACGATCCCCACCCCGAAGACGATCAATAGGAGCAGGAGGAGCACCTTCGGCACCTCGTAGAGGAAGAAGGAGATAGCCGAGGAGAAGGGGGTCTCTCGGGCCAGACGCAGCACGCCGTACGTCAGGAAATCCGCTAGCGGAGCGATGCCACGGTACACGGCGTACCAGAGGGCCAAGAGGACGACGCCCGACGCAACCAGGCGAGCGCTACGCGGCGGGGCCGCCGGAGCGATTCGTTCGCCGGCTTCGGCGGGAGCGGTGGGAAGCACCGGGAGGGAGAGAGGTTCGTTCATTGTTCCTTCAGGACTTGAGCCCGAGGGCGGAGAGGGAAGCCGGGACAAGGATGAGCGCGCTGACGCTGATGAGAACCCAGCCGAACGCCCTGTGAAGCCGCTGTGCCCATACGGAGGCGCGTGAGCCGAGGTACGCCGAGGCGAACCCGCTCGCGATTCCGGCCAGGAAGAGCAGGACCACGTGCCCCAGGGAGTAGGCGATCATCAACGTCGCCCCCCAGGCGATCTGGCGCTCGTATGCGACGAGGGAGAGGACGAGGACCAGGATCGGAGTGGCGCATGGGGACGAGAGCGTCCCGGTCAGCGCGCCGAGCGCGAAGGCGCCCGTGATGCCAGCGCCCTGAAAACGCCTTCCGTCGAGGGTGGGGAGGGGGATCTGGACGAGCCCAGCGAGGTGGAGACCGACGACGGCCAGGACTCCTCCGAGAAGGAACGGCCAGAACCTGCCGACGTCGCCCGCCGCTTCGAGACGGCCGTTCCCCCCACCGTCGCCACGACGAGGGGTACGGCAGCCAGGACGCATGGGCTAGCGGAGGAGAGCAGACCGCCGGCGAAGACGAGCAGCAGCGTCACCGCCGGGGGCGCCGATCCGGCCGCCGCCGCAATCCGGGAGAGCAGCTCCTCGATCAGAGGATCCCCTTTTCCTTCAGCACCTTACGAAACTCCGGGAGAGGAATGAGGCCGATGTGGCGGAAGACCTCAGTCCCCTTCGCGTCGAAGACGATCTGGGTCGGCATCGCCATCACCTTGAACTGGCGAGCCACCTCGGGATGTGTCTGGATCCAGAAGTTATGGACACGCCCCTTCTTTCCCAGCTCCGCTCGGATCTCCTGGAGGACGGGCTGCATCTGGCGGCACGGGATGCAGGTCTCGCCGCCAAACTCCATCACGACCGGCTTTCCTTCCTGAAGAGTCGCCGTCAGCTCGGCGGGGGAGAGGGCCACGATGGGGACCGGGTCTGCCGATTTCACGGCGGTCTCGGAGAGAGCCTGCCCCGGGACCATCATCGCCAAAGTGACCGAGACTGCCGTCAGGACTATTCGAATCATTCGCGGACCCCTCTGGGGAGATTCCCCTTCACTTCGTCACGTTGCGAAATGTAGAATGAATGCATGATCCTGTCAATGAAGGAATGCGTGATACCCGATCCGGAGGAGATCCTCCCGTACACTTCCGGAAAGATGACGGCGCCGCTCGTTTCGCTGACCCGGCTCGTCAAAGCCATGGCGCACCCCGCCCGGCTGAGAATCCTCGCGATGCTCGCCGACGGGGAGCTCTGCGTCTGTCAGCTGACGGCAGTGCTGAAGCTCGCACCATCGACCGTGTCTGCTCACCTTGGGGAGCTGAAACGAGCCGGGCTCATCCTTGAAGAGAAGAGGGCCAAGTTCGTCTTCTATGTACTCTCCCCTGACCAGGCTGCCCACCGGTGGCACCGACAGGCAATCGAGGCGCTCGG
>CALFNC010000192.1 GCA_937902605.1 uncultured Acidobacteriota bacterium
GGAGGTCTTCGCCTTCTTCTCCGACGCGTCGAATCTGGACGCGTTGACGCCTGTGCCTCGCCAAAATCCTATTTGGGCGTCCGGGGGCGCGCCATAGGTCCCTCATCCCGTTGAACTTCAGTCTGATCCGAGGGTGTTCGCCAGAATCGCATCGTCGGCGACCGCCGTAACAGAACCGGCCTCGACGAGCTGTCAAGACGCGTTAACGATGTCGACCGAAGGCTCTGGAGCCGGCGGTTCTCAATAGATTGAGTCAGAAGGGGCTGTCCCCGGGAACGCGAGAACCTCAATCGGCTGAGGCACCTATGCATCCATTCGGACCACCTATGGACTTCTGGCGAGGCACAGGTTCGGGGCCCCCGCCCCTACCAACGCTCGTGGCGGACAAGCTGACTCAGCGGCTTGCGCTCCTTCGCTCCCGGCATGTCCTGGGGCCAGCCCAGCGGCGTGAAGGCGATGGGGACGACGTCGCCTGGGAGGCCGAGCACTTCGCGGGCGGCCCCGGGGTCGAAGGCCGCGATCCAGCAAGTGCCGAGGCCGAGGTCGGCCGCGGCAAGAAGCATGTGGTCCATGGCGATGGTGGCGTCGGTTTCGGCGGCGTTCCAGCCGTCGTGCCGGCGGCGAACCCACCCCTCGGTCGGGAGGGCGCAGACGGCCAGGACGATCGGCGGCTGGACGAACCACTCCTTCGGGTAGACGCGCAGTAACTCCGCCTCCCGCCCTCCCGTGTGGATCACCACGATTCGGAATGCCTGGTTGTTGTGGGCCGAGGGGGCCAGGCGGGCCGCGTCCAGCACCTTAGCGAGGAACTCGTCGGGGACCGAGTCGGACCGGTACGCGCGGACGCTGCGGCGCGCCAGGATCAGCTTCTCGAAGTCCATGCGGCGCCGATCGTAGCTCCTCCCCCGGGTCCCTGCGCCCCCATCACCGGGAGCGGGAGAGCCGCTCGAGCGCTGCGATGAGGCCCCCGAGCAGATCGTTCACCGGCGTAGGGACGCCGTGCTTCCGCCCCAGCGAGACCACCTCGCCAGCGAAGATCTCCACCTCGGTCTTCCGGCCGGCCTCCACATCCTGGAGCATCGAGGTCATCCCGTCGGGAGCGAGCGATGCGAGGATCAGGAAGCCCCGCCCCACGTCCTCCTCGGACAGCGGTACCCCCTCCTTCACCGAGAGGGCCACCACCTCGCTCATCGCGGCACGGGCCACGGCAGCCACCTCCGGGAGCGCGAAGTCCTTGTAGCGTGCCCGGAGAACAGCCGAGACCTGGTTCACCCCCACGTTGAGCATGAACTTCCACCACTGCTCACGGAGGATATCGGTGGAGACGACGTGCGGGATGCCGGCGCGCCGGAAGAGGTCCGCCACCGCGGCGACGCGCGGGTCGCAGGGGTCCCCCGACGCGGCGCCGAATACGATCTGGCCGAGCGACGTGTATCGGGTGTTCGCTCCCTCCCGGACGAAGTCGGCGCCGACGACGAAGGCCGGCAACACCTTCTCCGTGCCCAGGGCATTCCCGAGGATCCCCTCGCTCGAGATCCCGTTCAGGAGGGAGAGAATCGTCGTTCCCGGCCCCACCCAGCCTCGCACCGCCTCGATCGCGTCGTGGAGGTGGTGGTTCTTGACGGCGATCAGGAGAAACTCCGTCGGCGGCCCCGAGCCACCCGCCGCCAGAAGGCGAAAGTCGTGGCGGCGGCCGTTGACCGACAGTCCCTCGCGCCGGTATCGCGCGAGCCGCTCCTGGTCGGCGACGAGGGCCACCCCCTCCGAATCCAGGGAGAAGATCTTCGACCCGTAGACGCTGCCGATCGCGCCGGCGCCGCAAACGAGGACGCGGGCCGGTGGGAACGGAGACGTCGTCATCGGTCTCGGATTATTCCTCGTCTGCCAGGACACATTGAACTTGAAGCGTGGGATCGGGTCCGCAGCGCGACGCGACCACAGCCGATCTCGGGAGAGGCCTTTCGGACCACCCCGCAGCGCTTCCAGCCCTCCGGCGCGCCACGCAGCTTCTTGGCCTCACCCTTGGCTCGGCGCTCGGTCGCCTGCG
>CALFNC010000193.1 GCA_937902605.1 uncultured Acidobacteriota bacterium
GGCCGCGCCGGGCGAGCCGAGACCCGCCCGACCGCGCGCCAGCGCCTCCCGAGTCCGGCGGGCGAGCTCGGGGTCGTCGAGGAAGGCCGCGGCCTCCGAGGCGATGCGCTCGGCGCTGGCCTCCCCTTGAATCAGCTCGGGGACCGTGCGCCGGCCCGATCCGTCGTCGCAGAGGATGTTGGCCATCGCCACGTTCCTCACCTTCACGAGGAGCTTGCCGAGGAGGTAGCTGAGCGTGGCGAGACGGTAGACAACGACCATCGGGATACCGGCGAGCACTCCTTCGATCGTGGCGGTGCCGGAAGCGACCAGGAGGACGTCGGAGGACGCGAGGAGGGCGAGGTGAGGCCCCTCCACGACCGCCCAGCCCTCGATCGCTTTCCCGCCGACCTCCCGGAGGAGCTCCAGCGACACCGAGTCGGCCCTGACCAGGACGACGTCGACGTCGCAGCGCCCCGCGCGAAGGCACGTGACGGCGTCGCGTAGCAGCGGGAGAAGCCGGCGGATCTCTCCATCCCGCGAGCCGGGCATCACGACGACTCGCCGGCGGCCGCCGGGCGCCCTCTCGCACGGTTCGGACAGCTCGCACCTCGCCTCGTCCACGAGGGGGTGGCCGACGAACACCACCTTCTCCCCCAGCCCGCGGTCGTCGTACCAGCGCTTCTCGAACTCGAAGAGCACGAGGACGGCCCGTCCCAGGCGGGAGATCGTCCGGGCGCGTCCACTCCGCCACGCCCAGACCTGCGGCGAGACGTAGAAGACGACCGGGATCCCTCGCGCGGCGAGACGCCGCGCGAGCGGGAGATTGAAGTCTGGAGAGTCGATCAGGACGGCGGCGTCGGCCTTCGACGACACGGCCTCGTCGACGAGGCGCAGGATCAGGCGCCGGGCGAACCGGACCTTTGAGAGCGCCTCGACGAACCCGACGACGGCCAGCTCCTTCTGGTGGGCCAGGAGGCGCACGCCAGCGCGGAGGCAACGTTCGCCCCCAACGCCGAAGGCCGACAGCTGAGGAGTTCGCCCGGCGAGCGCCTCGAGAAGCGCTCCAGCGTGCTGGTCGCCCGAGACCTCGCCGGCCACGAGGAGGAGCCTCACGACCGCCGGCCTCCTGCGAGTGACAGCAGCCATGCGATCGCCACCGCCGCCGCGACGAGCGAGATCCACACGCGGAGGAAGAAATGCCGCCGGCCCCCGCGGTCGCGCCAGAGGAGCGCGAGAAACCAGGCGATGAGGACCGCCTGGAAGACGAGAAGCGGGAGGTGGTCGGTCAGGAGAGCGGTCATCGCACCCTCCGGGCGGCCCGCGAGAGGAGGTCGACCACGAGGAGGAGGTTCATCGTGCCAGCCGTCAAGAGGTAGCCATTCCCGAACTCGAAGGTCGCCGATCCCGGGTTTCCCGAGCCGAGCCCGAGGGCGAAGGCACCGGCGAAGAGAAGCCCGTTCGATGCCGTCGTCACCGTCCCGACCAGCGCGAGCGGCTGGTCGGCCCGAGGCCAGGGAAGGCCCCCGCCGAGGGCGATCCCGGCCGCGAATGCCAGGGCCACAACGCAGAAGAACCCGGCTCCCCGGCGCCGCTCGCCCGCGACGAAATGGCCGAGCCCCGGCAGGAGCAGCGCGGCCAACGCGGCCAGGAGGAAGATCCGCGCTCCGGGCGCGGGCCGGTCGCAGGTCACCTGGTCCCGAACCGGGCGGCGAGACGGCTTCGGCTGGCCGAGAGGACCTCGGGAACGGTCCTCGTACCGGCCGTCACTGTCAAAAAGTTCGTGTCGCCATCCCAGCGAGGGACAACATGGAGATGCGCGTGGTCGGCGATGCCGGCGCCGGCGCTCCGGCCCAGGTTCAGCCCGAGGTTCATCCCGTGGGGGTGGTACTCGGCTCGGAGGGCCGCCTCGCAGGCCGCTCCGAGCTCCATCAGCTCCGAGCGCTCCTCCACAGTCATCTCCCCGAGGCTCGCACGGTGTCCGAACGGGATCACCATCATGTGGCCGTTCGTGTATGGGAAACGGTTCAGGACGACGTAGGCATGGGTGCCCCGGTGGACGATCAGCGCGTCCTCGTCGGATTGGGCCGGGAGACCGCAGAAAATGCAGCTCTCGTTCCGGGAAGAGTCCGTACCGACGAGGTACGCGAGCCGCCAAGGTGTGTAAAGGACCTCGTTCAACCGATCTTCACGTCTGTCACGTCTGTCACGTCGCGAGCGGCCGACGCTGACGCTGACGCTGACGCTGACGCTGACGCTATGGCCACCTCGTTCAGCAACTCCTTCAGCTTCTTGCCGGGCTTGAAATAGGGGACCCGCTTCGGGGGAACCATCACCTTAACGCCAGACTTCTTCGGATTCCGGGCGAGGCGGGCGCCGCGGCACCGGATCTTGAAGCTCCCGAAGCCCCGCAGCTCGATCTTCTGTCCTTCCTGGAGCGAAGCGATGATCCCCTCGAAGACCGACTCGACGGCCGCCTCCGCCTGCTTCCGCGTCAGGTCGGCGGCCCGGGCCACCTCGTCGACGAGGTCAGCCTTCGTCGTGGTCCTCTCAGGCCGAGGGCCTTTCCGGGTCCGTTCTTCCCGAGGAGCTGTCTGATCCATCATTCCCCCAATAAAGAGCCCCTGGCGAGCAGGGCCTCTTATTCGGCCGGATCAGCCGGCGGGTTCGTCCCGGAGGTAGGGTTCGACTCCTGCGTGGCTTCGTTCGACTCCTGCGTCGCTTTGTTCGACTCCTGCGTCGTGTCGGTCGCCTCCGGAGCGCTGGGGACCTCGCTGGCAGGGGCGTCCTGGGGCACGTCCCGCGAAGAGAGTCCGATCCGTTGCTCCTCGACCTCGATCCGGAGGATTCGCACGCGGAG
>CALFNC010000194.1 GCA_937902605.1 uncultured Acidobacteriota bacterium
AGTACGACCCGACCGTTGACGGCTGCGACGGGTGCTCGAGCCGATCGTTCTCGGCCGGCGCCTCCGACAACGGGGCCGTCTTCGACCTGATGATCGGAAAACGCCGGCTAAGGGTCGACGTGGCTCGGTTCGCGCTGGACGCCGCCCGGCGCTCCCGTGCCGACGCAGAGCGAATCCTCCTCTCGCAGCTCAAGCAGCTGTACGCCCAGGCGGCGATGTCAAAAGCTACTCTCGTGTTCGCGCAGGAAACCGCCGCCTCGACGGCCGAGACCTTCCGGTTGATCGACATCCGCTACCGCGCCGGGGCCCTCTCCGAAGCGGACTCGGCCCGAGCTGAGACCGCCAAGCTGGAAGCCGAGCAGGCGGTCTCGTCAGCCCGCCAGGTCTTCGCGGTGGCGAAGGCCCAGCTCGCCTTCCTGCTCGGGGCTCGGCGCGGCCCCGTGTCTGACTTCGACGTCGACGAGGGGACCCTGACGTTTTCGGTTCCTGCTGGCGTGGCGGCCAGCCCGGAGGAGTTGTACGGGCTGGCCGAGAAGAACCGTCCGGACCTCGCGGCCGCCCGGGCGCAAGCCGAAGGTGCTCGGGCGGCGCTCGCCCTCGCGAGGCGCCAGCGGATTCCAGACACGTCCCTTTCCGTGCAATATGCGCAGACCGGCTCCGGGCAAAGCGCCCTTCAGCCACCCACGTTGACGGCCGGCCTCTCGTTCAACCTCCCGGTCTTCTACCAGCAAAAGGGAGAGATCGTCCGGGCCGAGGCGAACCTCCGGACGCAGCAGCTCTCTTTCGAGAAGGCCGAAGCCCAGGTCGTGTCCGACGTCACCGGCTCCCGCTCGGCCTACCGGGCCGCCCCCGAGCGAGTCGAGCGGATGGAAGGCCGTCTCCTCGATCGCGCCCGCCGGGCCAGGGACCTCGTGAAGCTGCAGTACGAGAAGGGAGCCGCCTCGCTTCTCGAGATGCTCGACAGCGAGAGGACCTGGATCGCCGCGAACGCCGAGTACCGGCAGAACCTCACCGACTACTGGACCGCCCTCTTCCAGCTGGAGCAGGCGGTCTCACAGGAATTGCGCAAATGAAGAAGACAAGGGTTCTTCTGATGCTCCTGGCTCTCGCCGGCACGACGGCGCTTCTCCTCGCTGCCGGCTGCGGAACCAGATCAAAGGCCGACGACGGCCCGCAGGCGCCCGCGGGCGAGGCCTGGATACTGGAGAAGCAGGTCACGGAGGCCGGCATCACCATCGCGCCGGCCGCCGAGCAGGAAGTCGGCACGGAGCTCGTCCTTCCCGGCCGCCTCACCTTCGACGACCAGCGCGTCACGCACGTGTTCTCGCCCGTGACCGGCCGCGTCACGAGCATGGTCGCCTCGCTGGGCCAGCACGTGAAGAAGGGTGACCCTCTCGCGATCATCGAGTCCCCGGATCTGGGCTCGGCCGTCTCCGACCTGGCCAAGGCGAAAGCGGACCTGGAAGCCGCCGAGCGCGATTACCGCCGGCAGAAGGAGCTGTGGGAGGCCCATGCCGCCGCGGAGCGCGACTTCGAGGCCGCCCAGGTTCGCTTCCGGCAGGCGAAGGCCGAGCTGGAGAGAGCGGAGAAGAAGGCCCAGCTGCTGAATGCCGGAAGCGGCGACCCTGTGACCCAGGGATACACGCTGAGGTCCCGCATCGACGGCGAGGTGATCGCCCGGATGGCCAATCCCGGCATGGAGGTCCAGGGCCAGTACTCGGGCGGAAACGCCGTCGAGCTCTACACGATCGGCGCCAGCGACCACCTCTGGGCGCTGGCGGACGTCTACGAGACGGACCTGCCGCGTGTGAGACGGGGAGCCTCGGTGACCGTCCGTGTGGTCACCTGGCCAGACCGGCAGTTCGAGGGAACTGTCGACTGGGTTGCCGGCGCGGTCGATCCGGTGGCTCGGACGACGAAGGTCCGCTGCGTCCTCGAGAACCGGGACGGACTTCTGAAGCCGGAGATGTACGCGACCATGACGGTCAAGGTGTCGGGCCGTAAAGCGCTCGCAGTCCCGCGCGCCGCCCTCTTCCGGATGGGAGACGCGACCGCGGTCTTCGTTCGTACGGGGAAGAACAGCGACGGGATCGTGAAGTTCGCGCTGCGACCCGTTCGCACCGACGCCGAGGGCGGCGCCGACCTCGTTCCGATCCTCGGCGGCCTCGCCGCTGGCGAGGAGATCGTCACGTCTGGCGGCGTGCTCATCGCCGGGAAGCTCTCTAAATGATTCGCCGGCTGGTCGGCTTCGCTCTCCGCTCGCCGGCGCTGGTCCTTCTCACCGTCCTGGGCCTCGTCGGCGCCGGGCTCTACTGCTACTCCATCCTGGACATCGAGGCGTACCCCAATCCCGTCCCGCCGCTCGTCGAGGTGCTCGCGCAACCCAAGGGGCTCAGCGCCGAAGACGTGGAACGTCAGTTCACTATTCCTCTGGAGATCAACCTCTCCGGCATGCCCGGTCTCGACCACCTTCGGAGCTTTTCCCTCTTCGGGCTGACTCACGTGAAGTGCTACTTCGGATGGGACACGGACTACGACAAAGCCCGTCAGGAGGTCATCAACCGCCTGCAGTTCATCTCGCTACCCGGCGGAGTCCAGCCTCAGCTCTCACCCTGGAACACCATCGGCGAGGTCTTCCGCTACACGGTCCGCGGGAAGGGCTACTCGATCCGTGGCCTGAAGACAATCGAGGACTGGGTCCTCGAGAAGGAGTTCAAGCAGGTCCCCGGAGTCGTCGACGTGACGAGCTACGGGGGCGAAACGAAGCAGTACCAGGTCGACGTCGACCCGTTCCGGCTTCGGAGTCGCGGCCTGACCCTCACCCAGCTGAACGCCGCCATCCAGAACGCCAACGCGAACGTCGGCGGCCAGCGAGTAACGCTCGGGGAGCAGTCGTACACGGTCCGGGGCTTAGGCCTGATCCGCTCGGTCCCCGACATCCGGAACATCGTGATCCAGGCCGGCAAAGGTGTGCCGGTCCGCGTCCAGGACGTCGCGGACGTTAGCGAAGGGGCTCACCCCCGCCTCGGCATCGTTGGGAAGGACGAGAACCCCGACGTCGTTCAAGGAATTGTCTTGATGCGGTATGGCGGACAGACGACGCCGACGATCGAGAAGGTCCATCAGAAGGTCGAGCAGATCAAGTCGAGCCAGATCCTGCCCCCGGGCGTCACGCTGGAGCCTTACTACGACCGGGGCCATCTCGTGAAGACCACGACGCACACCGTTCTGGACAACCTCATCCTGGGGATGGTTCTGGTCTCCATCGTCCTCCTATTCTTCTTGGGAAACCTGCGCGGCTCTCTCATCACGGCAGTGAACATCCCGCTCGCGCTCCTCGCGGCGTTCGTCGGGATGATCGTGACCGGGACGCCAGCCAACCTCATCTCGCTGGGGGCCATCGACTTCGGAATCATCATCGACTCCACCGTCATCGTCGTGGAGAACGTCTTCCGCCACCTCGGCTCGCACGGAAAGGGGACGATGTCCGAGCGGGTCATGCTCTCCGTCGCGCAGGTTGGGCGCCCGATGGCCTTCTCGACCCTCATCATCGCCGTGGCCTTCCTGCCGCTCTTCACGATGACCGGAGTCTCGGGCGTCATCTTCTCGCCGCTCGCCCCTCTGTGCCAACATGAGTGAGACAGCGTACCCCTGGGATATTAGTGAGCAGGG
>CALFNC010000195.1 GCA_937902605.1 uncultured Acidobacteriota bacterium
GCAGCAGCAGGTGAAGCAGCAGCAGGCAAAGCAGCAGCAGCAGGTGAAGCAGCAGGGGCAGGCGAAGCAGCAGCAGCAGGCGAAGCAGCAGGAGCAGGCGAAGCAGCAGGAGCAGGCGAAGCAGCAACAGCAGCAGCCGAAGGCTCAGCCGCAGCCGCGGCAGCAGTCGCGACCCGAGGCCAACCCTCCCGCCCACCCGGATCAGGCCCCTGCGGTCCATCCCGCTCAGCCCCAACAGGGTCCCGAGAAGGCGATGCCGCCCGGCCAGGAGAAGGGAAAGGACCAGAACAAGGAAAAGAAGGGCTAGCCAGGTGGGGAAGAGCGGCACAAATAGCTCGCTGACGGCCCGGCGTGACGCGATCTGAAGACGCGCTGTGCGGTATGACGGAAAGGCGAGGCATACGACGGACCGCTCGAAGGATCCTGGAGTTCTTCGGCGAGATCCTCCATCGCTGTTTCCTGCACTCCGTCGATACTCAGAGCGCGGCGCTCGCCTTTTACACGCTCTTCTCGCTGGCCCCTGTCCTCCTCGTGGTCGTCTCGATCGCCAGACGCTTCGTTGGCGAAGGGCGCATCCACGGCGAGATCGCGCGTCAGTTCCAGGGCGTCATGGGCCCGGATGCAGGCCTAGCCGTCGCCGCGTTCCTCGAGAAGGCGGCCGGTCCCGGAACTGGAGCAGGTCCCGGAGGGATCGCCGGGATCGTGGCGTTCGTTCTGGGAGCGACCGCCGTCTTTCTTCAGCTCCAGGAGGCCCTGAACCGGGTATGGGAGGTCGCGCCGCGGCCGGGACCCATGTTCCACGCCCTGCTGAAGAAGCGGTTCGTGTCGTTCGCTCTCGTCCTGGCGGTCGGCTTCGTGCTTCTCATCTCGCTGACGCTCAGCGCAGGTCTGATGGCGCTCGCGAATTTCCTCACGAAGCAGATACCACTCTCCGTGGCAGTCATCACTCTCGGGAACGAGGTCCTCTCCTTTGTGGTACTGACCGTTCTCATCGCGCTGATCTATCGAGTTCTGCCTGACGCGGATCTCGCCTGGCAGGACGTCCGCATCGGCGCCGTCGTGACGTCAATCCTCTTTTCGATCGGGAAGTGGGTGATCGGCTTCTCTCTCGGGCAGACGACCGTTGCCTCGCGGTTCGGGGTCGCGGGCTCTCTGGTCGTCATCCTCCTCTGGGTCTATTTCACGTCGTACATCGTCCTCTTCGGCGCCGAGCTGACGGCCGTGTACTCGAGCCGATACCGCCGGCACCCTGTGAGACCGGAATCGGGCGCCACCAGCGTCGGAGCGCCTGCCAGCCGGGAAGTCGCGTGACATGACGGTGACCGTGGATCGGGCCGAGCGCGAGCACACCGGGGCGCTCGGTGTGTCCAGAAGTCTTGACGCTTGACTGTAGGCATACGTAAAGGGAGGAAAATGACTTTCAACACTCGACAGCGGCATCACCCATCCAGTCTCGCGTGGCGTCTCGCCGCAACGCTTCTCGCGGGAGCCGCCCTGCTGGAATGTCCGGCCATGGCGCAGGATACCGGCCGCTGGGAGGTCGGCGCCTTTGCGGGCGGCTCCTTCGGGAGCAGGATCTTCCTCGACCCGAACACCGACATCCAGATCGGCAAGTCCTCCGCGTTCGGCCTCCGCGGCGCCCTCAGCGTCGATCGCAGCTTCAGCTTCGAGCTCACCTTGTCGCGGGCGAGCCCCCGTCTCGTCGCGGTCAGCCCGTCGACCGGTGCCCCGCTCGCACCATCGGCCGCGATCGACGTCAATACCTACGAGCTCAACGGCCTGTACGGCTTTGGCGACGGCCGGTTACGCGGCTACATGGGACTCGGCGTGGGTGCCATGACGCTTCACCCGTTCGTTCCGGGTGTCGAGACGGAAGCCGACACGCGTTTCGTCGCGAACGCCGCGCTCGGCTGGAAGCTCTACCTGAGCGACCGTCTCGCCCTCCGTGTCGACGGCCGCTATCGCTGGAGAAGCGCCAGCCCGTCGACCGGAAGGGTCGTTTGCGGCAGCCTCGGCTGCTACGGCTTCACCACCACCAGCCTCTACTCGAGCAGCGAGGTCACCGGCGGCCTGTCGTACCGATTCGGAGGACCGCGCATCTGGGAAACACCGGCCCCGCCGGCGTCGCAGACCTCCACCGCCGTCCTGGCGTCGCCGTCGAGGCGCCGGGCGCCACCGGAGCGCTTCTTCATGGCCGCGGGCGAAGTCGCCCTCGTCGAGCTCCTGCCCTGGGCCTATGACCGGTACGTCACCAAGGAGGACTTCGCGTTCATCTCGACGCAGACGGTGAAGGAGAACTTCAGGAACGGCTTCGGCTACGACCGGGATGCGTTCAACATGAACCAGGCCAGCCACCCCTTTCACGGCAGCCTCTACTTCAACGCCGCACGGTCGAACGGCTATTCCTATTGGGAGTCGGGGGCGTTCACGCTGGCGGGAAGCTTCCTGTGGGAGTGCTGCATGGAGAATACGCAGCCCTCTATCAACGACCTCGTGAACACCACGTTCGGGGGCATGTCCCGCGGCGAGATGGCTCACCGCCTCGGCGTGATGCTCCGCGACAACAAAGCGAGCGGATTCACGCGCTTCTGGCGTGAGCTCGCCAGCGCGATCGTGGATCCGATGGGCGGCTTCAACAGGCTCCTTCGAGGCGAGATGACCCGGCAGTTCGCGAACCCTGATGAGCGCTTCCCGAGCCGCTTCAGCGTGGTCAGCGATCTCGGCTACCGGCACATCGGCGCCGGAGCCGCCGATCCGAACCAGGGAATCATCTCCCTTTCCGCGGTCTACGGTGACGCCTTCGCCGGAGAGATCCGGAAGCCCTTCGACACCTTCTGGCTCGAGGCGGATGTCAGCACGACAGGCGTGTCGCGGGTAGAGGGGCGAGGAGTCCTCAAGGGGTGGGAGCTGGGCGACCCGACCGGACAGGTGCGGCACATCCTGGGGGTCTTCCAGGAGTACGAGTACTTCAGCAACGAGTCCCAGGTCTTCGCCGCGCAGATTTTCAGCACCGGACTGCTATCACGATACAGCCTGGGGCCGAACCTCAAGGTCAGTACCGACGTCACCGCGATCGTGTTCCCGCTTGCCGCGATCAAGACGACCAACTTCCTGAATCCGGAAACGGGCCGGAGCTATGACTTCGCACCCGGTGGGGGGTTCCGCCTCGCCGCCCGTCTCTACCGGAAGGAATGGGAGATCGTAAGGCTCGGCTACGGCGTTGCCTTCGCTCGCACGGCCGACGGCTCCTCCTCCAGCAACACGCTTCAGTTCTTCCGCGCCTCCGGGCGTCTCCCGCTCACCCGGTCTCTGGGCGTGGGCGCGGGTTACTCGTGGTACAGCCGCAGGACGACGTACTCCGGCTTCCACGAAGTGCCCAAGACGCAGTCCGAATGGCGCGTGTTCGCAAGCTGGAGCCTATAGCACTTCACGGAATTTCCGCGCATACCAGCGGACACACCCCCTCCGCCAATGGGAAGTTTGATGCGCCCCTGGCCCGCCTGATGAACCCGAGGTTTGACGATCGTCGCGAAGGCCCCCGCCGAGGAGCAAGAGGCGATGCGTCCGCGATGTCCGGTCAAACCGCCCTTCGCCCCTGGATGAGGTTGATCAGCAGGATCACGACGGCGACGACGAGCAGGATATGGATGAGGCCGCCCATCGAGTACGAGGTGATCATCCCAAGAGCCCAGAGGACCAGGAGAATCACGAAGATTGTCCAGAGCATCGTATTTCCCTTTCTTCCGTCTTTCATCCTTTAGGGCCCGGACCGGGGCGTGACGAGGACGGACTCCCGGCCCGCCCGGAGTGGAGTCGTGGAGCTCAGCGTTTTACTTTATTGACTGAGGCTCCTGCTGGAATCACAGAGCAATTCCCCTGCCAGCGCCGGCGGCAGCCCCGCGCTCCACGTGCCAGAAGGCGTCAATCGGTGTTCCCGCCCGCGATGGTAGTGTCGGCCGCGTCCGACGGACGGCTCTCTTCCTTCCGCCGATCTTGCGAGATCTCGACGGCGATGGCGGCGGCCTGCTCGGCGCCGACGCCCTCCGTCCTGCGTTCGTACTCTTCCTCGCCGCGGTTGTCGGCTTCCCGCAGGTCCGTATCCGCGGCGCGCTCCTGCTCACCGGGCAGCTCCACTCGCAACTCCTCGATGAGCATCATCGCCGTGGCCGCGACGGGCAGCGCGAGGAGCGCGCCGAGGATGCCCATCAACGTTCCACCCGCCAGGAGCGCGACCAGGACGACGGACGAGGGAAGGCGCAGCGCCCGGCCATAGATCCGGGGGATGAGCACCCGGCTCTCGAACTCCTCGTATGCGAGCATGAGGACGAGAACGACGGCGACGACGACGGGCCCACGCGAGAGAGCCGCGAGGACCGCCGGCCCAACCGAGAGAAGAGGGCCGATGTAGGGCAGCACGTCCGCGAGGCCGGCGAATACCGCGAGCGCCAGAGCGTTCTCCACGCCGC
>CALFNC010000196.1 GCA_937902605.1 uncultured Acidobacteriota bacterium
CGGCGGCCAGCTTGATCATCATCTTCGACCCGCCGACCGAGCCGGCGCCCAGCGACGTCCGCCCGGTGTTCAGCGTCTCGACCGCCACCTTGAAGCCCTGGCCTGGGGCGCCGATGATGTTGAATGCCGGCACGCGGCAGTTCTCGAAGATGATCTGGCACGTCGAGGAGGCGCAAAGGCCCAGCTTCTTCTCCTCGGGCATCCTGATCAGGCCCGGAAGCGTCCCATCGGGGTTCGTCACCACCGCGAAGCAGACGATCTCCTTGTGCTTCTGGTGGTCGGGGAGGTCGGACGGGATGCGGGCGAACACGGTCAGAAAGCTGGAGAACCCGCCGTTGCTGATCCACTGCTTCGTCCCGTTGAGAACGTACTCGTTCGTGGTCGGGTCGAGAACGGCCGTCGTCTTCAGCGACCCGGCGTCGGAGCCGGCCTCCGGTTCGGTGAGGCAGAACGCCGCGACCAGCTTCCCGGCCGCGAGGTCCGGGAGCCACTTCTTCTTCTGTGCCTCGTTGCCGAAGAGCTGGAGCGGCTTGAGGCCGATCGACTCGTGGGCCCCGACGACGATCGCCGCAGAGGCATCGAGGGGCCCGATCAGCTCCATCATCTTGCAGTAGGCCGCGGCCGAGAAGGCACTCCCGCCGTACTCCTCGGGGATGGTCATGCCCATCGCCCCGAGGTCGCCCAGCCCCTTCACAACGTCCCGCGGGAAGTGGTGCTCGGCATCGATCTTCTCCGAGTCGATGAACTGGGCGTCGAAATCACGGTACGCCTCGCTGAACGCTGCGACCGTCTCCTTCGTCTCCTCGGAGACCTCGGGGAACGGGAAGATCAGCGATTCCTCGATATGCCCCTCGTAGAGGGCCTTCAGGAACGACTGGACTTCGACCTCGGGCTTCACTGTCGACATGGTTCACTCCTTCCCGTAAAGGGTCCGGTTCGATTTCGCGCACTCGACCAGAAGCGGGGCCGGCTCGAACCTGGCTCCCTTCTCGGACGAGAGGGTGTCGAGGGTCGCGACGACCGCGGCGATGCCGCGGGCGTCGGCGTAACGAACGAGGCCGCCGCGGAACGGCGGGAACCCGGTGCCGAAGATCATGGCGAGGTCCAGCTTGGCCGGGCTCTCGACGATGCCGTCGGCGAGGCACCAAGCCGCCTCATTCACCATCGGGAGGATCAGCCGGTCCTCGATCTGCTGCTGCGTCGCGGGCCCCTTTGCCGGCACGGGCAGCCCCAGCTCGACGTAGACCGACGGGTCGGGACCAGTCCGCTTCTCGCCCTCGTAGATGTAGAAGCCCTTCTTCGTCTTCCGGCCGCAGCGCCCCGTCGTCACCAGCTTTCCGAACGAGGGGTCGATCGGCATACGCGACGGCCAGGCGGCGGAGAGGATCTCGGCTCCTTTCGTCGCCACGTCGATCCCGACGTCGTCGAGCAGCTCGATCGGCCCGACCGGCATCCCGAACGCGCGCATGGCCCGGTCGATCGCCTCCATCGGATTGCCTTCCATGAGAAGTCTCACGGCTTCCCCGAGGTAGGGGGCGAGGATCCGGTTCACGAGGAATCCGGGGGCGTCCTTCACGACCACCGGTGTCTTCCCCATCCTTCGGGCCAGGTCGAAGATCGTCGCCGTGACCTCGGGGGCGGTCTTGGCGCCCCAGATCACCTCCACCAGCGGCATCTTGTGGACAGGGTTGAAGAAGTGCATCCCCACGACCCGCTCCGGGATACGGGCGCCGGCCGCAATCTTGGTGATCGGGAGCGTCGACGTATTCGACGCGAAGATCGCCGTGTCGGTCGAGACCGCCTCCCACTCCTTCAGGACGGCCTGCTTGACCGACAGCTTCTCGAGGACCGCCTCGATCGTGACGTCACAGGTGGCGAAACCGGCCCAGTCGAGCGAACCGGAGAGGAGCGACATCTTCCCGGCGAACTCAGGCCTCGTCATCCGGCGCTTCTTCAGCTTCTCGCGCCAGATCTTCGCGGCGGCGGCGTACCCGCCGGCCAGCATCTCGGCCTTGATGTCCTTCATCCGGACCGGGTAGCCCTTGTCGGCTGCCAGCTGGGCGATCCCGCCGCCCATCACCCCCGCCCCGAGGACGCCGATTCGAGAGACTTTCCGCGGCTTGACAGCGGGCGCAGCTCCAGTCTCCTTCTTGACCTCCTCCATCTGGAAGAAGAGGCCGACGAGGTGGCGGACGACGGGGCTCTTCACGAGTCGCAGGACCGCCTCGACCTCTAGCGCGAGAGCCTTCTGGAGCGGCGCGCCGAAGCCATTCTCGATCGCGGCGATCGCCTCGAGCGGGGCTGGGTAGTGCCCGCGCGTCTGCTTCATGACGGCCTGGCGGGCCTTCGAGAAGACGATCTTCCTCCCAATCCCTTCGAGGAGCTTCTCCTGCACCGTCGCCGGACGGGCCCGCTGCGGCCCTCCGCCGGGACCGGCGTTCGACCGCTTCTTCGTCCCGACCTTCCCGCGCGCGAA
>CALFNC010000197.1 GCA_937902605.1 uncultured Acidobacteriota bacterium
GAGCCGCGCGGCGAAGTAGTGGATGCCGGCCCAGGCGGAGGTCTCGGCGAGGCTGGAGCCGAAGTCGTCGCGGCATCCGTACTCCACGAACCAGAGGAGCCGGTGGGAGGTATAGGCGTTTCCCGCCATCCATTCCGCCATCGAGAGGCGGTCCAGCGCTGCGAACTCCGCGTCGGGCGACGAGTGGCGCCGGGGGAGGGCGAAGGCCCGGCGCCCCTTGGCGTCCCGGACGGCGGAGAAGGCGCGCATCGCCTGCTCGAAGCGGGAAAACTGCTCAAGGTCGCTCCGCGTCGCGCCTAGCCGCGGGTAGAGCCCCTCCACCCACTGCCCGTGGAAGTAGAGCCTCTCTTCAGGCTCGCGGATCAAGGCGGCCTCGTCCCAGACCGGCCGCCCGTCCTCGCTGCGTTCCGCGATCGCACCGGCCTCCTCCAGCAGCGCCTCCAGCGCGGGGTTCTCGCCGGCCGGCACCGGGACGTAGTGGGCAGCCCAGGGATACTTCGAGACTGCGTTACTCCCGTAGCGGGCATTGCCGCCGAGCTCGGGCTCGGCCTCGTAGAGCTGGAAGTCGGAATACCCGGCGCGGGCAAGCGTCCAGGCGGCCGAAAGGCCCGAGATCCCGCCTCCGAGAATCGCCGTGCCGGTCCGCTCCGTCCGGGCCACGGGCCGGAGGTGGAGGTCGCCAGCGAGAAGGCGGTGGCCCAGCGTCGCCGAGCCGCCAACGATTTCGCCGTCATAGCGCGGGACCTTCGCACCCCCGGGACCGCACGCCTCCAGGAAGGCCGACAGGGCGGGGAGCCCGGCGAGGGCGGCGATGACGTCGCGTCGGGAGGGAGGGATGGCCCAGCGCATCGGGGCTACTCGAACTTCTTCCACTCCCGCTCATAGGTCCGGACCAGCACCTGGGTGTTCAGCCGGTTCACCGGGACCTCGACCCGGTCCATGTCCGGGCCGAAGGCGAAGAGCCCGGGGAGGTTCGCTTCCGAGAGGTACCGGAGCCCCGCGGGGACCTTCGCCGGGACGTCGAACGGCTTCCTCGCCGCCAGGACGTAGCCCCACTCGCCGAACGACGGGACCGTCGCGTGGTACGGCCGCGTGACATAGCCCGCGGCGGCGATCGTCCGCTCCACGATCCAGAACGAATGGCGCGCGAAGAGCGGGGAGGTCGACTGGACGGCAATCGCCCCGTCGGGGTCGAGCCGGGCCTTCAGCATCGCGTAGAAGCGGACCGTGTAGAGCTTGCCGACCGCGAAGCTGTTCGGGTCGGGGAAGTCGACGAAGACGAGGTCGTAGAGGTCGGTCCCCTTCGGCAGCCAGACCATCGCGTCCTCGTTGACGACGTGAACCTTCGGCGAGGAGAGCGACTCTCCGTTCAGCTTCCGGAAGAGCGGGTGGTTCCTGGCCAGGCCCGTCATCGCCGGATCGAGGTCGACCAGTGTCACCGACTCGACGCCCGGGTGGCGCAGGATCTCGCGAACCGCCAGGCCGTCGCCGCCTCCCAGGACCGCAATTCGTTTCGCGCCCGGGTTCACGGCGAAGGCCGGGTGGACGAGTGCCTCGTGGTAGCGGTACTCGTCGACGGAAGAGAACTGGAGGTGCCCGTTCAGGAAGAGCTGGAAGCCGGCCCGGTTCCGGGTCAGGACGATCCGCTGGTACGGGGTCGTCTTGGCGAGGAGCACCTCGTCCGCGTACTGCGTTTCCTCGGCCAGGGCGGTCAGCCGGTCGGCCGACACGAACGCCGCCAGAAGGACGGCGGTGACGAATGCCACCTTGACGACGAGGCGCCGGGGCGACCCAATCCGGTCCCGGAAGATGTGGATCGACGCGAACGCGACCGCGGCGTTCAGCAGGCCGAAAAGGACGCTCGTCCGCACCAGGCCCAGCCGCGGGACGAAGACGATTGGGAAGAGGACCGAGGCGACGAGAGCCCCGAGGTAGTCGAACGTCAGGACCTGCGAGACGAGATCCTTGAAGACGACGGAGGTCCGGAGCAGCCGGAGCATCAGCGGGATCTCCAGGCCCACCAGGGCGCCGATCAGGACCACCACCGAGAAGAAGACCGGCTGGAAGAAACGGGGGGACGAGAACGAGAAATAGAGGATCGGCGCGGAGAGCCCGCCGACGAAGGCGACGGCGATTTCGGCCTCCACGAAGCGCTGCGCCAGGCCGCGCTCGAGGAACTTCGTCAGCCACGCCCCGAGGCCCATCGACGTCAGGTAGACGCCGATGACCAGGGAGAACTGCGTGACCGAGTCGCCGAGGAGGTAGCTCGCGAGCGTCCCCGCCACCAGCTCGTAGACGAGCCCACAGGTGGCGATGACGAGGACCGTCAGGTAAACGGGGCCCGGCCGGATCGCGCCGGCCGGATCGGCCCCTTCGGGGAGCACTATGCCTAGCCGCCGCCGCTGATCGCTGCCGAGATGATCAGGGCAATCCCGATCACCAGCGCCCCCAGAACGATGCCCAGCGCCGTGTTCTGGTCGTCCTCCATCTCCTTCTTCAGCGAGAAGGGGAGGATGTGCGGGAGGATCAGGAAGAAGAGCGCGAACGTCACCATCCCGATCGCCGAGAAGACCAGGGTCGAGATCACCTGGTTTCCGTGAAGGTGCCACCAGTCCATCATTTGCCTCCTGACCAGAAGTGATAGCTGCGGAAACCGCCCGTGTTTCGGGCGGAGGCGGGGATGACGCCCCGCTGCGTGTTCGCGGCGAGCTCCCACCCCGTCCACTCGGCCCATGTCCATGCCGCGATCAGGGCCGACCCGAGGATCGTGTAAACGCGTTTCATCTAGGGCTCACCGTCCTTCCGTCACTCGTGGCTCGTCACTCATCACTTCCCGACGACTCGGATGAACTGCTGGCGCTGCTGCTCGAACCAGAAGCGTAGTCGCTCTCCGCCCAGCGGCGGCTCTCGAACCGGACGTACGAGAAGCCCATTGCCAAGGGACCGAGCGTCAACAGGAAGAGCAACAGGATGAACCGCCCGAAGTGCGTCACGCCGCTGCGGAGCGTCACGTGGTACCCCGCTGGGGCCTTCCCCTGCTCGATCTCCGGTTCCAGCCGAAGGACGTACCGCCCCTTTGGAACGCGCGAGAGGTAGACGTTCCGGTGGCGGGCTCCCTCGCTCCAGCTCTCGCCGTCATCCACCCCGTGGTAGTAGTCCGACACGAGCCCGAACGAGTGGCTTTCCCCGGTCGTCTCCTCGATCAGATCGGCCCCGACGGCCACCCACGTGTTGTCGGTCGGCGCGTCGATGTGCGCCTCTACATTCCCACTCCGCGGGATCTCGAACGGCTCGCTCAGAAAGACCTTGTCGTCGCTCTTGTCTGAGCCTTTGTCGGGGCCCTTGTCGGCCGTCCCCGTCCCGGCCACCGCCGCCCCGGTCGCCCAGTCGGAGTCGGTAGGCTTGTCGAGGCTCTGGTCTATGTCGAAGACGAT
>CALFNC010000198.1 GCA_937902605.1 uncultured Acidobacteriota bacterium
CGAGCCCCCCGCTGGCGGCCCCGTCCTCGCGCAGGCGGGCCGCTCGCGAAACTCGCGCTCCGCGCTCAGACATCGCGAGCGGCTGATCCGCCCGCGCTCCGTGCGGAGCCGAGCGGGTGCCCGGCACGTGCTCGAAGCCTTCGCGACGCACCCTCCCGGCTCCCGCCTCCTAGTGCGACGAATGCCGCTCAAAGAAGGGAGAGCTGGGCCCTTCCTCGGGGGCGGAGAGGTAGGCCGTCAGGCCGCAGGAGAACCGGGTCCGGGGTTCTCCTGATCAATGTTGGTCGCCCTCGGCGAGGCGCGAAGCGACCTCGCTCCCGGTGAGGCGCGAAGCGCATCCTCTTAGATCGACTCGATCCCCCAGAGGTCGTGGAGGTGGAGGATCCCCTCGGGGCGCCGGTCCGGGTCGACCACGAAGAGCGAAGTGATCTTCCGCGTCTCCATCTCGCGGAGCGCCTCGGTGGCGAAGGCCCCGCTCGCGATGGTGCGCGGCGACGGGTTCATCGCCTCTGCGGCGGTGGCGCGCCACGCCCCCTCGCCGACCCTCTCGAGGAGCCGGCGGAGGTCGCCGTCGGAGACGACACCGGCCAGCGTCCCGCCCGGCGTCACGACGCCCGTGATGCCGAACCGCTTCTTCGACATCTCGAAGACGACATCCTTCATCGGGGCGTCGAGAGGGACGAGCGGGATCGCGTCTCCGTTGTGCATCAGGTTGATCACTTTCAGGAACCGCTTCCCGAGCTTGCCGCCCGGATGGAGTGCGGCGAAGTCCTCGGGGCGGAAGCCCTTCTCGACCGAGAGGGCCATGGCGAGCGCGTCTCCCATCGCCATCTGCGCGGTGGTGGAAGCAGTCGGCGCGAGGTTGAGCGGGCAGGCCTCCTCACGGATCGGCATCGCCACGACGACATCGGCCCCTTGCGCGAGGCCGGAAGTAGCGTTCCCAGTGAGGGCGATCAGTCTCGCGCCGCGCCTCCGGATGTGGGGGACGAGGTCGAGGAGCTCCTCCGTCTCGCCTGAGTGGGAGAGGGCGAGGACCACGTCGCCCGGCAGGATCATCCCCAGGTCGCCGTGGATCGCCTCCGCCGGGTGGAGGAAGAAGGCCGCCGTTCCGGTGGAAGCGAGAGTGGCTGCGATCTTCTGGCCGACGATCCCGCTCTTGCCGATCCCGGTGACGACGACGCGTCCGCCGACAGCCTTCATCATTGCGACGGCCCGGTCGAACGTGTCGTCCAGGCCGTCGCAGAGGGAGCGGATCGTGGCGGCCTCGATCTCGAGGACTCGCCGCGCCTGCTGCCGGACGGGGGTCGTCATCGGGGCGATCTTACCGGGCTAGGGCTGAAAACGGCGACGGGCGCCCGGTGGCGGGATCGACGAGCAGGAGCCGGTCGTCCTTCGAGCGGAGGAGACGGGTACCGAGGCTTCCCGGCGTACACGAGGGGGAGTCGGACCGGACCCACATCGGGAGCATCAGGACCCCAAGCGCGAAGTCATTTCCGACCTCGGCGGCCGTTCCCTTGGCGAGGTCGACGACCGCGATCCGGCCGTACCGCGCGTCTTCCTGCAGGGCCTCGCGGGACGAGAGGTTCACCACGAGCTTCCCGGGCGCGAGTTCGCCTCCGATCTGGAAGGACTTCGCTGCCCCGATCGGGATCGTGGACTCCGGCTGACCGGCCCGTGAAAACAGCTGCAGCGACGCGCCTCCGCCGTCTAGGCGTCCGACGGCGATCCGGCCGTCCGAGAGGAACTGGGACAGGGCCGAGCTCGTCTCGTCGGGTTGGGCGAGGGATGCGATCCGCTGGCCTGTAAGGCCGTCGAGCAGCCAGGTCCCGGCGGATGCCGACGTCAGCAGGAGACGATCCCCGGCGGGGGAGATGCGGAGGTAGGTCGACTTCGCTTCGCCGTAATCGACCGAACCGGTTTCTTCCAGCTTCTTCGTGGCCAGGTCGAAGCGCAAGAGAGCGGCATTGGTCGAAGGGCCTGAGACGAAGGGCCAGTAGAGGCGCACCGAGGTCGGGGAGTCAAAGAAGATTCGGCCGCGCCCCATCTCGCCGGGGAGCAGGACCGAAGCGACGATCGCCCCAGTCGACACGTCGTGGATCGCCAGGTTGTTCGCGGCGATCAGGGCGAGGCGGCTGCCGTCTGGAGAGAGTGTCAGGAGCTCCAGATCCCTCGCCCTGCCGACCACGATCCGGGACGCCCAAGGGACCGCCCCGGAGGAAGCCGTGTCGAGGACCACGACCGTCACCGGGTCGTTCCAAGACATTCCGTCCCGCTCGGCCCAGGCCGCGCGCCGGCCATCCCGCGAGAACGTGACGCTCCAAGCGGTCCCCATCGAGAGCCGGACGAACCGGCCCGTCTCGCTGTCGAGCAGGGCGGCGCCCTGAAATTCGGGGACTCGGCGGGCGACCTGACCGCTGACCAGGATCCACTTTCCGGTCGGGGCGAACCCGACGACGGGGTGCCGGAGGTCGGACGGCCTATAGGACACGACCCACCCGGCGTAGGCGACGGCGGCGAACGAGGCCGAAACGACAATCGCCCAGAGGGTCTTCGAGAGGGCCGCGTGGGCGGCCTTAGGGTCAGTCCTCCCCGCCGCAACCTGCCGCCAACCGGCGAGGGCCAGCGCCACGGGGACCACGCCTGCGAGGACGAGGGCCAGGTCCAGAACGCTTTCCTGCGCTTCGGCGCGAACGAGGATTCGCACGGTGACCCAGAGGGCCACACCGGTGGCGACGAGCCCCGCGACGTCGAAGACCAGCCAGAGCGAGTGAGACCGGAAGGCGACCGACACCGCGTTCGCCAGTACGAAGAGGCCGAAGAGCAGGGCGACGGTGATCCCCAGTAGAGCGGCGACCGGGCTGCCCGTCGCCGTCACCGAGACCAGGCTGGTCGTGTTCAGAAGGACCGGGCTTGATGCGATCGCCGAACCGAGCAGGACGACCGCGCTCCCCCCCGCCAGCTTGCCCCACCAGAGGGAGGCGGGAGAGATAGGGCGGGAGAAGTACCAGGCGAGGCGCTTTTCCGCGAGGTCGGTTCCGAAGAGAGTGGCTCCAGCGAGGAGGGCGGATCCCGCGGCGACCGACGTCCCGAGGAAGAGGAAAACGATCGCCCGCACTTCCGCGGGATCCGCTCGCAACGCGCCAGGCACGAACGGCGAGGCGAAGGTCAGGGCGGCAGCCAGGAGCCCGGCATACAGAACGGTCTTCCTTGCGGCGAATTCCCGCGCCGCGACGGTCCACGTCGTTTTCATTTCCCGCTCCTTTTCGTCTCTGCGGTCTCACCGGCCACCGCCAGGAAGACGTCCTCCAGCGACAGGGGCGCCGCCTCGGCGTCGACGACACCTCCGGTGGCCCGGAACGCCTCGAACTTCACGTCGTCGTAGTCCGAGACGATCGCCTCGTTCCCCCAGCCTCGGACCTTCACCTGAACCGCCTCAAAGGCGTCCAGCTCGTTTCCGAGCTCGGTCCGCTCCTCCGTCACCTCGTTGGCGTACCGGATCTTTCGGAATCGGGCCTTGAGACTCTCGAGCGGCTCATCGACGAGGAGCCTGCCCTCCTTCAGGATGCCGACCCGATCGGCGATCGGCTCGATGCCGGCGAGGTCGTGGGTCGTCAGGAAGACGGTCGTCCCCCGGTCGGCCAGCTCCCCGATGACCTC
>CALFNC010000199.1 GCA_937902605.1 uncultured Acidobacteriota bacterium
GGCGTTTCCTGAAAGAATCGGGCTCGACTTCTGAATCGTGCCGTCCCCGAACCACTGAGCATTTCGGCGGTCCTCGGCGAAAGCGGGGACGTATATCTCAGTTATCCGACTCATTCCGGCGAGAGCCGCGAGATGGACGGCCAGCCCCAAGCTTTCGTCCCGGGACATGATCGTCCGAAGTGACATAGCATCAGGTGACGAGAGCGGCGTGCCAGGGGCAGGCAAACCCCACGGCATGTCGATGTAGACGTAGCCGTAAACGCCCAGACGTGCGTAGGGGCCCGACGGCAGAAGCGAGATCTGCCAAGCGTCGGCAGCGAGATCGGCCGCGGTGCCGTAGAAACCTGGAGCGTCGAGGAGGAGGTGGACCGTGTTCGAATAGCTCGGCGGGGGAAGAGGCTGCGCCCCGAGCGTCATGGAGGTCGCCACCGCGGCCAGGGCACCGAGGAGCATCTTCTGCATGGCGTGGATTCTACGACTTGCGTCGACTATTGAGTGTTAGTGCGGGATGAAGTACCGAGTCCCGACCAGCGAGATGGCCGTCCAGACGTGAAGAGCGATCGCTCCTAGGAGGATCCACCGAAGCGCGGCCTCTCTCCTCAGCGTCCAGTCGATCCGTGCCACGGCGGGAAGAACCGCGAGTGGGACCCACGGCAGGATGAAGCGACCCCAGGGATTCGAAGGCTGGAAGTAACGTAACGTGTTCGTCGCGAAGGCGAAAGAAACGGCCAGACCGGAGGTCACCACAAGGGCCGTGGAGACCCACGGTCGCTCCCGTTGAAATCGACGGCATAGGACAGGCAGGCTCAGGAACAGCACCACGCACAACCACTTCGCGGCGGCGTAGACGAGGTCCGGGTACTTCGTGTCCGCCCACCCGAACACCCCCCAGTACATCTTCCACGAGAGGGTGTCCTGCGTCAGGGAGAACGTCGTGGACCAGAACGTGTTCCAGTGTGCCTGGACCTCATCCACGAATGCGAGTCGGTAGCCAACAAAAGGTACCGTGGTGAACGGAGTCACGAAGAACATCACGATGAAGAACGCCAGAAAGAGAGCGGACCTGACAAACGCGAGGCGGTCTCTGGTCAGCACGGGCAGTCGCCGTCCGAGAAGTCCCAGAAGCCCGAAGACCGCAGCCAGCATCACCGGAAGCATCACGACTCGCAATATTTCGAGCAAGAGTGGGGAATCTGGGCCCGGGAGCTCCGTTCGCATCCTTGAACCTGAAAATGGGGCGCGGAGGGCGCTCGCGATACTCGAGAATCGGGGCCAGATCGATCGATATGCCACGACCGATCCGCCGCCCAGGAAGGCGATGACGACGGCGAGAGTCAGCCAGGTCCGTCCGCCCATCCGCCTCCTCACATGCCTTACGAAGGCGACGAGACCAGCTGCGGCAAGCACTGGCGTAACCAGAGGAGCGAGCATCAGGAAGTCGGTCCAGACCCAGACGGCGGCCCAGCTGCCACCGACCAGGACGATCCCGGCGAGGACCTTCGCGGAAGGTCTCTCGGAAAGTGCCAGTACGACCGTCGCGGCAGCGAATAGGAACCCGCAGCCGATCGCCATCGAGTAGTCCGAAACGGTCGTCAGCAGCGACATGAAGTAAGGCGGCAGGAGACTGGCACAGCCATATAGAATCAGGACACGGTCGGGCATCCGACCGAATCGAAGAAGGCCGGCGCCGGCGGTGAAGATGGCAAGCGCGAGGAGTGTCGACGCGATTCGGTATGCCGTAAATCTTTCCAGGAGTCCCAGCCGTCGGAAAACCGGCCCGCCGATGCCGAAAAGTGGATAGTACAAGCGGCCGCGCTGATGAATCGGCTGAATTGCCTGGTCTGGCGTTCGACCTCCGAGCTCGGTGGCCTCGCGCGCAAAGGCCCGATCGAGGACGTCCCGGACGGTTCGTCTTTTCTCTACCGCGGTAACGGGGATGATCGCGTCGGTGTCGAATTGGACCATCGACAGCCCCGTGGCGGCGGCAAGCGGGTCGAGCGATCGCGGGAGCCAGCCGTTGGCAACAAACTCGGGGGTCCAGACCACAGCCTCGACCGTGGCGATGTGAGCGACCTCGTCCTCGCCCCTCAGGATGGGACGAAGCGACGCGTGGAGAAGCGCAACCCCAACGACGGCCAGAAGAACGCCTGCCGCGGTGTGGCGCCGCATGACGATCGGGCCCATCGTCGTGGCGACGAGGCCCACGAGAAGAGAGACCAGGAGTACACGGCTCGCGGAAGGGAAGAAGAGGATCCGAGCCAGGGCTTCCAGCGGGGGGACCGGTCGCTTTTCGACGATCCGGTATCGAGGACTGAAGCTCGACGGATTCGTCGATTGGACGGTTTCGACCGGACGGACGATGAGTTCCCGCAAGTCGCCCCGCTGAGTGGTCATGGGAATCCTGAAGGTGAACGGGCCGCCCGAGACGCTCTCGACCCGGACTTTCTTCGGCCTCAGCCCGACCGGGACGGTCCCGAGGTCGAGCCAGCCTCTGTCCGCCACCCGTTGGGTCCGCTCTTCGAGCGTTCCGGACTCTCGCTCGCTCTGGA
>CALFNC010000200.1 GCA_937902605.1 uncultured Acidobacteriota bacterium
GGGTGCCGAAGTTGTGGACCGGCGGCGATCCCGCGAGCGGCGCCGCCAGCGGGAGGGAGAAGCGGGCCGAACCACGAAGATCGAAGAGGGGGAGGACCTCCTTCCATTCCAGATTCACGCGCTCCTGGTCCCTCTTGGAGAGTTTCACCTTGCGCGGATCGAGGGAGAGCCGTTCCTCGGGATACCGGGAGGGAAGGACGTTCAAGAGCGCGGTTTCGCGCTCCTGCTCACGAATCAACGCGACCTCGAGCGTCCCCGGGGCGCGACGGACGTCCACGCCGAAGTAGCAGGCGCCGCGGAGAGGCTCCCATGTCTCGACACCGTTCCCGCACCAGTCCCCGGCCCTCGTCTCCCAGCGGACGACCGCTCCTGGGACAACGTCGACGGTCCGGGGCAGCGTTTCCGCTCCTCCCGAGACGACGGGGAGCGCCGAAGCGGCAGTGAGCGAAGTGAGTGCAGTGAGGAGGAGAGAGGCGGTCCGCGTCATCTCTTGGCGATGAAGCCCCACGGGGCCGCCTTCCTCGTTCCTGGGTCGAACGTTCCTCTGGGAAGGACTCCCGTTTCGCCCCCCCTCGGCCCGATGACGGCCCTCATCGTCTCCTCGTGATCCCGGATCAGGCGGCGGACCGGGACCCCCTCGGCTGCACGTTCGAGGATCGGCCGGGACTCGGGCCCCATCTTGGCGAGGTAAGCCTCCCAGACCGCCTCGACCACCGGCATCTTCCGAAACGTGACGTTGTGCATCTTCGAGAACGCGCCGTCGAGGAGGGCGAGCTTGCGGGTCAGCTCCCCAGGCTCGTCGAGGCTCTCGTTCTCGAAGGGGGTCTGAGGCTTGGGGATGAAGGCGTTGACGCTCGGGATCAGCGTGCAGAGGCGGCCGCGTTTTCGCCCTTCCTCCAGGAGGATTCCCCGGAGGCCGTCCACGAGCCCAACCAGGTCGTCGACGTCGGCGTCCGTCTCCCCGGGGAGGCCGACCTGGAGGTAGAGCTTCAGGTTGGTGATGCCGGCCGCTCCGATCAGGCGGACCTTCTCCCGCAGCATCGCGTCGGTCACCTTCTTGTTCAAGGACCGGCGGAGCCGCTCGTTCCCGGCCTCGGGGGCGATCGCGAGCGATCGTTCCCCCTGCCCGACCAGGAGCGCTAGTAGCTCCTCGGTGACGGCGTCGATTTTGATCGAGGAGAGCGCGATGTGGAAGTCGAGGCCACGGAGCCCCTTCAGGATCGGAAGGATCTCCGGGTGGTCCCCGACGGCGGTCGCGATAAGACCCGCACGCGACGTCAGGTGCCTGTTCCGGGCGGCGACCTCCAGGATGCGGTCGGCGCTGATCCGAACCTGCGGCGCCATCGCATAGGCCGACCAGCAGAAGCGGCACATCTCCGAGCAGCCGCGCGCGATCTCGATCAGGAGCTTGTCTGAGAGCTCTGTGTGGGGGGTCAGGAGCGTGGTGTGCGGGGGCTCGCGGGTGGGCCCGTCCGCGCCGCGAAATTGCTGGACGACGACCTTCCCCTCGTGGGCAGCCTCTGCCCGCACACCATGGAGGGCCGGGACGTAGAAGCCGTGACGGGCGGCGAACCGCTCGAGGCGGCCGGCCCGTGTGGTGTCAAGCCGGAGGATCTCCCCGATCTCCGGCACCAGCTTCTCGCCGTCGCCCATCGCGAAGACGTCGACCCAGGGGGCGAGCGGGGCCGGGTTGATTCTGGCGCAGTCGCCGCCGACGAGGACGATCGGGTCGCTCTCCGTCCTTTCCTCCCGAGGCGGGATCCTGGCGTCCCGAAGGAGAGCGAGGAAGTTCGGGTAGTCCATCTCCCACGAGATCGAGAAGGCGACGAGCGGGAACGCAGCGATCGGAGTTCCGGTCTCGAGGGTCCGCGGGCTTTTCGTCTCGCGCCCGGCCTCCTGGAAGAAGCGCTCGCAGGTGATGTCGTCCTCGCGGTTCAGGAGCCGGTAGACCCACTGGAACCCCAGGTTCGACATCCCGACCCGGTAGGCGTTGGGAAAGCCGAATGCGACTCGATGACGGCCATGCCGGGGCAGATCCTCGGTTGGCCTCTCGGCAGCGAGGAGCGTCCGGCGGTCGGGCGGGGAGGGTCTGGGTCGCGGCGGCATCGGGTTCGGCAGCGCGGACACGGCGTTCCGCTAACATCGGAAGTCTAGCGGGAAGCCCCCAGGGCCCTCGAACCTTGTCGGAAGGATTCCGTATCAAGCCATGGAAGCCATGGAGGAGGGTGTCATGTACTACGTGATCGGAACCGATGGCAATCAGTACGGACCCGTCGACGAGTCGACTCTCCGGACCTGGCTCGCCGAGGGGCGGGTGACCGCTGCCAGCCTTTCCTTCAAGACCGGCGAGACGCTCTGGACTCCGATCAAGGACCGCCCCGAGCTCGCCGGGACGGGTCTGGGAGAGGCTCCTCCGCCGGGGATCCCGCCCGCCCCCGGACCGCGACCGGTCAACCCGGATGGTCCGAAAGACTGGCTCACGACCCTCCTGCTATCGATCTTCCTGGGCTCGTTCGGCGTCGACCGCTTCTACATGGGCCAGGCCGGCCTGGGGATCGGGAAGCTCCTGACCCTGGGAGGGTGCGGGGTCTGGTGGCTCATCGACGTGATCCTGATCGCCACCGGCTCGGCGAAAGACTCGAGGGGGAGGCTCCTCGTGAAGTCCTGACGGCCCGCCCCGCGGAGCAAATCGAGAGGAGCGTCGCCAATGGACCAGGTCTTCATCCCCCCGCCTCCGCCCCCTCCACCGCCGTTCGTCCCGGCTCCCCCCGCTGTGGCGCCGATCCCGTGGGAGGACCCGTCGCGCCCTCCGGCACCGGCGCTGATCGAGACGGTCAAGCTTTTCGTGACCGACATGGCGCAGGCGTTTCGGCGAATGCCGGTGGCGGGCGACATCGGGAGGCCCCTTCTCTACGCCGTCATCGTCGGATCGATCGGGCCGATCATCGCGCAGGTCTATTCCCTGTTCCTTCCGAACCCCATCTACCGGATCCTGCAGGAGAGGTTCGCGGGGCAAGCCGGGTCGGCGCTCTTCCACCGGTCGGCGGCGGCCGGGGTCTTCGGAATCGTCTTCGTCCCGATGGCCGTCGTGATCGGCCTCTTCATCGGAGCCGGAATCGTCCACGTCTGCCTGATGATGGTCGGCGGGGCGAACAGCGGATTCGTCGCAACCCTCCGCGTGGTTTGCTACGCGAGCACCGGGCAGCTCGCGCAGGTCGTCCCGCTGATCGGCGGGCTCCTCGCGTTCGTCTTCGTCGTGATCCTGGAGATGAAGGGGCTCGAGATCGCCCACCGGACCACAACAGGCAAGGCGATCGCGGCGGTTCTGATCCCGGTCGCGGTCTGCTGCGTCTGCGTCGTCCTGTTCGTCGTGACGCTCGGGGCGGCGATCTTCGGAATGCTGAACCGATAAGCCGGTAGGAGCGGCGTGACCTTCCGTGCGCCTCGGCTCGAAGAGAGGCAGGTCCTCCTGTTGTGGGGGGCAGCCGCGGGTGGGGTCCTGCTTCTCGGGTGGGCCCTGCCCGGCCTCGCCCGCTTCCTGCCCCGGTGCCCGTTCAAGGAGCTGACGGGTCTTCCCTGCCTCAGCTGCGGGAGCACGCGGACGGCCTTGGCCCTCCTCCGCGGCGACGTCGGCGCGGCCCTCCAGGCGAACCCCCTGGCGGCTGTTCTCGGAACCGGGTTCGTGGTCGGAGGTGTCCTAGCGCCCCTCTGGGCGGTCCTGCGGCTGCCGGTGCCCGACGCACTCCCTGCCGCGACGCCGGGCCGAAGGGCTGTGGCGGTCGCCTTCCTCCTCGCCGCGTGGGGCTGGCAGATCGCTCGAGGAATCTGATCCCGGACGGGAAGTGCGATGATTGTGAAGATTGGAGGCCAGCGATGGCAGCGAAAGATCAGGAATCGTTTGTCGGCTCCCTGCGTGAGGGGGCGATCGACGCGGGGGGGCGTGTGCA
This sequence comes from uncultured Acidobacteriota bacterium, assembly GCA_937902605.1. Classification (GTDB taxonomy): domain Bacteria; phylum Acidobacteriota; class Thermoanaerobaculia; order UBA5066; family UBA5066; genus CAIMWE01. The sequence goes on from CALFNC010000200.1 coordinate 3,948, forward strand.
GGAGGCAGTGGCGGCGATGGCCGGCAAGATCGAGGACTCGCTCGAGGACGCCAAGTACGAGGGGCGCCACATGAAGAGGAAAGTGCAGGCCGAGCTCGTGAGACGGTGGAAGGCGGTCGACCGGGTCGGCCGGGACAACGCGTTCCTGATGGCGCTGGGCGCCCTCGGGGTGGGGATCGCCGTCGGATACCTGCTCGGGCGCGACCGGGACTGAGAAGGGGCTGGGGGCCGGACCGGGTATCCTCTCGGGCCGAAAGGGGAATCCCGTGGACCTTGCCGCCCGGTGGAACGAGTTCCGGACAGGATTCTCGCGGACATTTTGGGTCGCGAACACCCTCGAGCTGTTCGAGAGATTCTCCTTCTACGGCTCTAAGATCGTGCTTGCCGTCTTCCTCGTGGAGACGGTGGGGCTGGGGCCTCTGGGCATTAGTCTGGTCGGCCTCTACGGGTTCGCAGTCTTCTGTCTCCCGACGATCGCCGGCCCGTTCGTCGACCGGTACGGCTTCCGGCGGAGCCTGGTGGCGTGCTTTGCGATCTTCTCCGTCGGGTACTTCCTCATCGCCCTCGCCGGGATTCCGGCCGCTCGCGGGGTCGTCGCCTCCATCGGGCCAAAGGCATGGGTCGTAGGGGCCCTCCTCGTCACGGCCATCGGCGGCTCGCTGATCAAGCCGTGCATCGTCGGCACGGTGGCTCGGACGACGACGCACGAGACGAAGTCGCTCGGCTACTCGGTCTACTACACGCTGGTGAACGTCGGAGGCTGGCTGGGGCCGCTCCTGGCGAGCCAGGTCCGCGTGAGCGTAGGCATCGCCTGGGTGCTCGTGGGTGCCTCGGCCACGTCGTTCCTCCTGCTCCTGTCGACGCTCGCCTTCTTTCGGGAGCCGGAAGGGGCGCCCGAGGGGGAGCGGCGAACGCTCGCCGCTGTGCTCCGCGACGCCGCCCTCGTCTTTCGGAACGTCCGGTTCCTCGCGTTCCTGGCGATCCTCTCGGTGTTCTGGGTGATGTTCTGGCAGGTGTATGACCTGTTCCCGTTCTACGTCCGCGACGTCCTCCACGTGCCGCGCTTCGAGCTGATCGGCTCTTTGGAGGCGTTCTCCGTGATCCTCCTGACGGTCCCCGTGTCGGCCCTGACGAGGCGGCTGCGTCCTCTGGCAGCAATGACCGCGAGCTTCGCCTTCGCGGGGTCTTCGTGGGTGCTGCTCCTCCTCTTCCCCTCGTGGCAGGCGGCCGCCGGCGCAATGTTCTTGCTCGCATTCGGAGAGGTCCTCCAGGCTCCCCGCTTCTACGAATACGTGGCCGACCTCGCCCCGAAGGACCAGGTCGGGACGTTCATGGGGTTCGCGTTCCTCCCGGTGGCCGTGGGAGCGCTCCTTGCCGGGCCGCTGGGCAGCTTCCTCGTGACCCGGTACATCAAGGGGCCCCGCGGGCCCGCGGGGGCGTGGATCACGCTCTCGGCGATCGGCCTCGCCGGGACGGTCGCGATGGTCCTCTACGACCGCTTCATCGCGGGCCCCCGAGAGGCATGAGCCCTCACTCCTTCTCGGCCTCGATCCCGAACGCCTTCAGCTTGCGGTGCAGCGTGGTCCGGTCGAGGCCGAGGCGTTCCGCCGTCCGGGAGACGTTCCCCTTCTGGTCCTGTAGCGCGCGCAGGATGACCCGCCGCTCGAACGCCTCCCGCGCCTCCGCGAGCGTCTGGCCGGGTGTGAGGTCGGGGGCCGGCCCGGACGAGGGGGCCCGCCGCGGGCCGTCGGCCGGGAGGTCCTCCAGCTGGATCACGGGGCCGTCGGCCATCAGGTGGACCCGTTCGACGACGTTCTGCAGCTCCCGGACGTTCCCGCGCCACGACCGCCGGGCGAGCTCCTCGAGGGCCGCTGGCTGGAACGTCTTGGGGCGCCGGCCTCTGTTCCGTGCGACGCGCTCGGCGAAATGGCGGGCGAGGATCGCGATGTCCTCGGGCCGCTCCGCTAGCGTCGGCACACGGATCGGGATGACCGCCAGCCGGAAGTAGAGGTCCTCCCGGAAAGTCCCCGCGGCGATCATGGAGGGGAGGTCACGGTTCGTCGCGGCGATGATCCGGACGTCGGTCGTGATCGTCCGGGCGCCGCCGACCCGCGTGATCTTGCCGTCCTGGATCGCCCGCAGGATCTTGGCCTGCGTCCGGGCGGACATGTCCCCGATCTCGTCGAGGAAGAGCGTCCCTCCGTCAGCCTGCTCCCACTTCCCTTTCCGGTCCTCGGACGCGCCGGTGAAGGACCCCTTCACGTGACCGAAGAGCTCGCTCTCGATCAGCTCGTCTGGGATCGCGGCGCCGTTTACCTCGACGAACCGTTTCCCGGCCCGTGGGGAAGAGTCATGCAGGGCGCGGGCGACCAGCTCCTTTCCGACGCCGCTCTCGCCCGTGATCAGGACGCGCGACTCGGAGGGCCCAGCGCGGCGGATCTCCTCCTTGAGTCGCGTCATCGCGGGGCTGTTCCCCAGGAGTGTCTCCTCCCCGGTCTCCCGGGACGCTAGCTCTCGGCGGAGCTCGTCCCGCTCGCGGGCGAGAGCTGTCCGCTCGAGCGCCTTCTGGAGGGTGAGGAGGACCCGCTCGAGGGAGAGCGGCTTTTGGAGGAAGTCATCCGCGCCGTTCCGGACGGCGGTCACCGCCGTCTCCACGTTGCCGTGGCCCGAGATCATGATGACCGGCAGGTCGAGAGGAACCGCACGGATGCGGGAGAGAACCTCCAGGCCGTCCAGGTCCGGGAGCCACACGTCGAGAAGAAGTGCGTCGGGACGGGGACCGGATCCCTCGAGGAGCCGGGCGAGGACCTCCCGCCCGCCGGCGACTGTGTCGACCTCGTACCCCTCGTCCTCGAGGATCTGGCCGAGCGTGGTCCTGATCCCAGGCTCGTCGTCGCAGACGAGGACGCGGGCAGCTTTCACGCTCATCGCCTCCTCCGGTGCCGGGACGGTCGCAGGATGGGTCGCATCATGCGGGCCACTCGAGAAGGAATCGGCATCCGTGCGGGGAATTCTCCTCCACGCGGACCCGTCCCGCGTGCTCGGCGGCGATCCGCGAGGTGATTGCCAGGCCGAGACCCGTCCCACGAGGTTTCGTGGAGAAGGAGGGGTCGAACACGCGGTCGCTGTGCTCCGGCCCGATGCCGGGCCCGTCGTCGGCGACCACGAGCCGCGCCTGACCGTGGTCGACGGAGGCGAGGACGCGGACGCACCCGCCCGCTGCCGTGGCCGAGACGGCGTTATCAACCAGGTTGATCAGCGCCCGCTTGATCTGCTCCGCGTCGGCGCGGACGCGGGGGAGCTCGGCCGGCACCTCGGCCGTGACCGCCACCCCCTTCTTCGTGCCGTCGTAGAGCTTCACCACCTGCTGGACAACCGCGGCGAGGTCGGTCGGGGCCAGGTCCGCCGCCGGAAGACGGGCGAAGCGCCCGAAGGCGTCCACCAGGCCGGCCAGCGTCCCGACTTCGGCGACGATCGCGGCCGCGCCGTCCTCCACCACCGAGACGAGCGGCGCGCCAGAGGGCGCTTCGCCGCGCGCCTCGGCGCGGGCCCTCTTCCCCATCCGTTCGGCGGCCAGCCGGATCGGCGTGAGCGGGTTCTTGATCTCGTGGGCCATCCGGCGCGCGGCCTCCTCCCACGCGGCGGCCCGCTCGGCCTTCACGAGGGCGGTCGTCTCCTCCATCGTCACGACCCACGACGGACCGTCCGTGCCGGCTCCCGGGACGCGGACGACCCGGACCTCCAGGATCCTCGGCTCGCTTTCGCCTGGCGGCGTCAGCTTGAGGCTTGCCTCACGGGGGCCGGACCCGTCGAAGGCGCGGCAGAGGAAGTCGCGCATCGGCGTCAGCCACGGGACGTCGAGGAAATCGTGGAGGGTCGTGGAGGGTGGCGCTTCGTCGCCGCGTCCGAGGAAGCGCCGGGCGGTCTCGTTCGTCGCGAGGAGGACCGACTCGGCGGCGGGAACCGACGGCCGGTCGGGCGGCGCGCCGAAGGCCAGGACGCCGGCGTCGAGGTGGGCCAGGACCGTCCGGATCCGGCGCCGTTCGTCGTCCAGCCGCCGGTTCGTACCCGCCAGCTCGACGTTGGCGCTCTCGATCTTCTGCCGGCTCGTCTTCAGCTCCTTCGTCATCGTGTTGAAGGCGCTCGAGAGGGCGGCAATCTCGTCGCCTCCTTCGACCTCCACGAGGGCGTTGAAGTCCCCTGCCCCGACCCGCCGGGCCGAGGCGGCGAGAGCCGCGATCGGACGGGTGACACGGCGTGCCAGCAGCAGACCGGCCCACACGGCCGCGAGAAGGACCATGAAGGCCAGGAGCAGGAAGAGGAGCACCTGCGTCGCCTTCAGGGAGGCGCGTTCAGCCTCGAGCATCGCGTAGGCGGACGAAGCGCGAGTCAACGAACGGATGCGCATCGCCTCGGCGGGCGGGTCGTAGGTCCCTGTGATCAGGAAGCCCACGGGCGAGCTGAGGACCGTTCGTCCCACCTGGCCCCCATCCGGCGTCTGCTCGATCCGGCGCACTGAACCACGGGTTACGGCCTCCGCCAGCCACGCCGGGAAAGGATCGCTCACCTCGTGAACGGGCCATCGCGGGGAGCTGATTGCGTATGGCGAGCCCACGGCTGGCCTCCACTCGATGAAGTCGAGGCCCGACATCTCCCGGGCCGACGAGAGGAGGGCTAGGACGGCGACCTCGCCGCGCGCGGTTCCCAGGGTGATCGCGAGCCTCTCGGCGACGGATCTCTCCCTCTCGGCTGCCCGGCGCCGCACCATCTCGGAGACGTCGCGGCCCGCGTGAACGGTCTCGCGGACGGGAGCCTCGAACCAGAATTCCACGCTCTTCTGTAACAGACCCGTGATCGGGAGGAGGAGCAGCGCGATCGGGAGGAGGGCGAGGCCGACGTTCGTCGCGACGACCGTGACGCGGAAGCGGGAGCCGAAGACCCCCCGCCTCGCCTCGAGGATCAGCTTCACGGCGCTCCGGCCAAGGACGAACAGGAGGACCAGGATCAGGACGACGACGATGTAGAAGAGGACGAAGAGGAGAACGCGGTTCGCAGCGGCGTCCGGCGAGAGCGCGCGGGCCCGCAGGACGAGAGCGTACCCGCCCGTGACCGCCATGCCGAGGGCGAGCCCGATCGCTACCAGAATCCGGTTGTCGCGTTCCCACCGCGTCCTCACGGGCGATCCCCCATCCAAGCGAAGACCTTCGACCGCGTCCATCCGGTGTCGATGGCCACGGGGATCACGCCGAGGACGATCCCGGAAGCATACGTGCAGCGGACCTTTACGACGAGGCGCTTCCCGAGCAGGTGGTCTCCCATCGTGAAGGCGGCGAGGGGAGGAAGGTGGAACAGGGCGTCCTCGGTTTCGCTCAAGTTCGGGAGGTTCCGCGTCTCGAGGAGCTTCCCGTCGAGCCGTTTCTCGACGAGCCAGTCGGAGTTTAGCGGCCGGTACGTGGCCGTGACCTCGTACTTCCGCTCGTCCTTGAGGCCGTCGAACCAGAAGTCCCTCGCGGCGTAAAGGCGGATCTCCCAGGTGCTGGTGGTCGGGAGGCCGGACGACAGGCGCTGCCGGACCTCGGGAAGGGGTGAGGGATCGAGGTGCGCTTCGGCGGTCAGCTGGCGGCCGCGAAGGCCGATCGCGAAGCTCCGGACGCCGGGCTCGACCACTTCCGCGGGAGGGGCTCCGGCCGCAGATCCGGCCGTGACGGCGACGCCGACGAGGACGGCCATCCAGGGACCTCGCCGCAGAGCGAACATGCCCCGACTTTACAGGGTGAGGAGAATCGAGGGGGACGGATCGCTGGGAAAGTCAGTTCGCGGCGAGAGCCACGGAGACACCGTAGCGGGAGTCCCGTTCGGTCGCGGACCGGTGCGAGTCGGCGTCGATCCGGAGCATATCGAACAGCTGTTCAACCCCTTCTTTACGACG
>CALFNC010000201.1 GCA_937902605.1 uncultured Acidobacteriota bacterium
ACCACCACCGCCACCGCCACCACCGCCACCGCCACCGCCACCACCCACCGAGTTCACGAAGGTGGTGTATGTGATCGTTGCGCCATATGCGGTCAGGGTCACCGTCTTGCTGTTGGGCGTAGAGTAGCTGAACGCCTCGGACGGGGATCCGGTTCCGGTCGGGGGCGTTGCACCGAGGCCAAACCTCCAGGTGAAGGTCGAGTCGGTGATCTGCGAACCCGTGGAGGTGTCGATCGCCACCGCACGCAGCGACTGGCCCGTCGTCGGACAGTTAGACCCCAAGTAGCACGAGGCGAACGACGTACCGCCCGAGGTTTGAATGTCGATCCCCGGGGTTACATTCGTCACGGTGATCGGCCAGGCCGTCGGGTAGTCGGTGGAGGGAGTCCAGTAGGCAATCAACGGGGCGGAACAATCCGGGCTAGTGTGGTCCGATGTCTTCGTCGTGGTGTATTTGTACCTGATCCGCAGCCAGAACTTCGCCGGGTAGGTCCCCGAGCTGGGTACCGGCGTCGCGATTCCCCCCACCGCGCCCACCGCGTTCGTCGGGAACGTGATCGTGTACTGGTAGTTGGACTCCTGCACCGAGCACGGGACGGTGTCGGTGACGGCCGCCGCCTCGCATATTGCGTACTCGTAGGCCTTCGATAATTGTGGGCACGGGGAGACCGAGCTCCCCGCCGTCGAGAGGTTCGTCACCGGGATGCCCGGGTCGGTCGTCGACGGCTTGACCGCGGACGGCGGAACCGTGAGCTTCAGGACGACGTTGGAGACGGTGATCGTGCCACGTTTGGCGTTCGTGCCGGTGGGATAGTCTTCGCTGACGTAGCCGTTCGGGTACGGGACGGTCACCCAGTAGGCGAAGTCCCCTGGCCCGCTAAAAAAGTGTTGACACGAGCTTCCGGCGCACCCTGGGTCGGGGTTCCCCATGACTCCGCTTCCGGGGCCCGTCTCGAAATACCACTTGTAGGGCACTAAGGGGCTCGACAGATATGGTTTCCCCTCGGAGACGTCATATAGGGTGTCGCTCGCGAGAATGCTCAAACTCGACGCGCCCGACGTCCAGTCTGTGGCCGCTGTGGGCGCCGTCGACGAGATTCGGACGTGCGGGACGGTCCAGGAGAAGAGCGAAGTCGCGAGCGCGGTGGAGCCGTTCGTGTTGGCCGCCGCGAACGCGAAGACGGTCGTGCCGGCGATCGACCCTTCGTCAGCCATCGCGAAGGACCACCCGGAGTCCTGCGTGAGAAGGGTGTTGAAGTCGGTTTTCGCGACCGATGCCCAGCAGCCACTCGTTCCTATCGCGGTGCTCGGATCGCAGGGGCCCGTGAAGTAGAGCAAGGCCGGATAAGAAGTCCCCGGATCCGGAACCTGGCCCGAGACCCCGGCCAGCGATGTCGGTAGGCCCTTCACCGTACTAGCGTCCGCCTTGCTCAGGAAGGGATAGGCGTAAGGTGCAATTGACTCGCTCGATTGGTGGTAGTCGAGGTCGAGGTACCAGCTCGTCAGGACCGTCGTCGATTTCGTCGTATCCGGAGGCGGCGTGACGGTCCGGCTCACAGGAATGGTCGTGCCGATGGGGGCGGACGGCCTGCCAGCCGAGTCCGTGGCCGAGATCAAGGACGCCGCGGGCGTGTTGGGCGCCGTCTGGGGCGTACAGGTGACCTTTATGACGCTGGCCATTCCACTCACGCCCGAGAGGAGAAAGAAATCCTGGCCCTCACTCCAGCCCTCCGTGACGTAGGGTGCGATACTGGTGCTGCCAAGCTCGATCGCGGTTCCGGGCGAGAGGTCGCCGCGGCTCCAGTTCGTCGACGAGAGGGTGAAAACCTTCTTCTTGTAGTCGCCCTTTACTTCCCAGAGGAACGCCATGAGATCATCGGGAGCCCCCGCGCCGGTCGTGGAATACGGAATCAGGGCGGTCCCGGAGTTGGTGGCGGCCCCTCTGATCAGGTATGGGGAGGTGGGGTCCGTGTAAGGAATACGGTGGTCGGTCGAGGAAATACCGCCGTTGCCGTTGTTGGCCGCGGGGTCGAAAGTCTTTAGCGCGATTCCCGACGATGCATTGTTGGGGGCGAACCCATCGACGAGGATCTCCAGAGCCGGGCTACCATCGGCGAGGCGCTTTGTCGGGTGGAACGCCCCGCGGGCTCTGGTGACTCCCGACCCGGCCGGAAGGCCGAAGTCCTCGGGAGCGAGGACGGTGACCTTGAACCTCGCCGAGATCCCCGGGATTGAGGTTCCCGGGCTCGAGACGTCCACGACCACGATCTGCGATCCGGCGCTCGCATAGACCAGGTAGCGCTTCCCCGTGACCGTGTCGACCGTGAGGTCCAGACCATAGACGGTCTTCGAAACTGGTGCGTTCACGATCAGTTCCGAGGGTAAGGTCCCTAGCGCGGGTGTGGTTCCCGGGGTCATCTCCGCCACGTAAATCCCGCGCTCGTTGAGCTGGTACGCGATGCTCCGGGACCCGATCAGGTCGACCCTTATGCCCCCCTTGGGGATCACGCTCCACGTCCCGGGTCCGAACTGCCGTACGCCATAGAGTGGAGACTTGAATGTTCCCGGGGAGGAACCGGGCTGCAGGATCAGGGTCAAGTGGCCATAGCAATACCCGATGAGCAAGCTCGAGCCGTCTGGAGCTACTCCGACCGCTCCGACCGTTGTCTGGCCATCCCCGGTCACCCCGTATCCCTGATTTAAGCTGAGGTCCTCCCAGCCCTGAAGAGACGGAGAGAGAGGGTTCGACAGGCTGAAAGCCGCGTATCCGAAGTTGTGCTCGTCAACCACATGCCGGACGCCCGCAGCGTCCTTGTAGAGCGCAACGGAGGCGATCTGCGGAGTAAAGGTATACCCCCACGGCGTAGAAACCGGATCATCGTAAACGACCGGTCCCCCGGTGAGCGAGCATTGGGCTTGGCCTTCCAGCCGGAGCGGAGCCCCAAGGACTAGCCCCAGGATGAGGGTGGCGGTTGCGAATCCCGTCACGCGATGGCCTCGCCGCTTCGTTATTTCATCCTCGACAGGCATCTATATCCCCTTTCAAACCCCACCGATAAGATGACCCCCTCGATTCCGGGACGGCACCTACCGATCCGGAGCGGAGGGGAGAAAGACAACCGATTGAAATATTAGCACGATCCTTCATGATCCAGAACTCCCCCAGGAAAGTGCGATTCCCCGCACCGTTCTTTCGCGTCCCCCTCGCCCTGGCCATCCGGTTGACGCTGCCATCCGGCTGGGGGCCGGAGACCTCGCGCTCCCCAGAGGACGTTCACCTCTAAGTCATTTCCCGATCGGCTTTCGGCTCCCGTTCGACGGCGCCGGTCCAGGCGTCGCGGGCCATGCCCAGGTCTCCACCCAACAAAAAGGCGGGCGGCTTTCGCCGCCCGCCCTCTGGCTCGATAGGGAGCCGGATTGACTGTTAGTAGTTGGTCTGAACCGCCGTGCCGGTCTGGACCGTAATGCCCGGCTGGGCGAACGTCACGAACGGGGACGGGTTGCAGATGAACTGCCCGCTGAGCAACGTGGCGCTGTGGCCGACGCTAATCGCGAGGCCAAGGCCGGAGTGCTGGACGCCGACCCAAGCCTGGTCCTCGAAGTAGCCCGGCAGGGTCATGGAGATCCAGCCGCCGAGGAAGCTCGACGGGACGATGGGGACGTTCGGGGTAATGACCAGGCGCTGCGTCTCAAGGGGGATGTTCCCCGGCGTAACTCCGCACGGGGAGGGGCAGCCGGTGACGTTGACGGTGTTCTCGTCGTTGTCAAACACGATGACGTTGGGCCTATGGATAGCGTCCGTGAATCCAACCGCGGAGTAGACGGACGGGTCGCTGATGCCGACCCTGTACAACCACCAGCTGCAAAGGGCGGTGGTGTCGGGATACTCGAGGCTGCTGTCGCCTGGATAAATATCGCTGCGGTACACGATGGCCCAGGTCCTGAGGGAGGTCGTAGCCCCCGTCTGCATGTACCGGAAGCCGTAGCTCTTGCCGAGGGGCTCGCGGCCGTCACCAGGGAAAGCGTAGCCGCCCGTGGTGGGATCAGCGAAAACGTAGCGGTTGTAGAAGGTCAGGTTGTTGTTAGCCGCCAGCGCGTTCCAGGGGAGGCGGGAGTCAAACTCGAGATGGACCGCGGGGTCACCGGAGATGTTCCCCATGTTGGCCGACGTGTCGCCAGGCTTCTGGTCCTTGTAGAACACGTCGCCCATCAGGACGTTCGGGGTCCAACCATTGGTCGCGGTGTTCCAACCAGTGGTCGCGATGATTTCTTCCCCGTAGTACCGCTGGTCATTGGGGAAGTACAGGGTGCAGAAGTTGACGACGTCGATCGTCACGTAGCCGGAGAAGTCGCCGTTGACGATGTTCCCAGCGGCGCTGCCGCACGCATAGTTGTCGGCGTCGATGACTCCGCTGCCAACCGAGCCCGTGGAGGTCCAGGACGTGATGTCGCCGGACTCGTCCAGCGAGGTCCAGACGTTCTGCCGGAACGTACCGCTGAAGGCAGGCGTCTGATAGACGGAGATCGCCCGAGTTCTGTCCGAAAGGTCGACCGCAGAGAACCGGAGGTACTTGGTCAGGGCATACGCTGCCGAAGCAACCCCAGTCTGCCCGCACGGATCAACGCCGGCGCTGCTGAGCTTCTGGTAGGTTGGGTTCACGATCAGCTTGCCGTTGAGGATGTCCCTCATCGACCAGAAGACGACGTCATAGGGGGTCATCGGGACGTTGAAGTCGAGGACCGGAGCGGAGTACTTGTTCCACAGCGTGACGTGGATGATGATGTTGGCTGCGGAGACGTTGGTGACGGCCACCAGGGTGTCCGTGCCGCTGGTGTCCGGGATGTCGCCCATACTGCTGCCGGTTCCAACGATACCGGCGCCGCCGACCCGGAAATACGGGACGAGAAGGGTTGCGGCGGGCACATTGTCCTGCGCGCAAGTGACCGCATAGCCGGTCCCGGCGATTGCCAGGAGGGCCAGTGCGACGAGGGCAGTAATTTTCTTCATTATCTCTCCTGCTGATTCAGTTACTGGAAACGGATGAAAACGCAATGGCTTCAACCTTGAAGTGAAACTCGAATTGAAACGAGTCCTTGCGAGGCGGCACTCTCCCGCGATAACTCATCACCTCCCGTGATTTATTTTCCGACGTCGCTGTCATACTTTCTTTCTCTTAATTCCTGGTTCCCGTTGCTTCCGTTACCCGGTTCTTCCGATCCATCGATCACATAGACCCTTGGATCGGAAGGACCAAGGTCTTCTCAAGCTCAGGCTAAGATAGCGGCCGCTATACCAGAATGTCAAGCGCTTTTTCCGGAAATATGCCTTTTTCCCATACGCGCCCTCCAGCCGGCTGCTTAACTATTTCTGCGCTCCAAGGTTCCTGAAGTACCTGAGGCCACCTGCCCTCGTCTTGAGCCCGGTACCGGTCTCGTACATGAAGACGATATCCTTCTTCCCGTCGCCATCGACGTCGGCTACCCGGACACAGGTTGAGCGGTTCACGAAGGTCGGCTCCAGCGCCGGATCCAGCTCCTCGAACCCTCCGTCCGGCTGCTGAAAGAAGATCCGGAGCCGGTGGTTAGTCTCGTCCGCCCAGACCACGTCGTCCAGTCCGTCGCCGTCCAGGTCGCCGACCCCGATTCCTTGCGAGAGTGCTGCGCTGGAGCTGAGGAACTTCACGACCCGTTTCCTCTTCCACTCCCCGCGCTCCCGGTAGTAGACGGAGACTCCCGCCCCGTCGATCCTCTTCGGGAGGTCTCCGGGGCCCGACTTCGTGTAACCCATGAACGCCGCCGGGAGCCCCTTGTAGAGGCCGAGGCCGACTCCGCTGTGGATCGCCGAGCTCTCTCCGAAGTCGATGCCGACCCGGTGGAAACTCCTGGCGTTCCGGTCGAACCCGTAGACGACCATCGTCCCCTGCATATACCGGCAGTCCGTCGCGAGGAACGGCTCGCCGCCGTCCGGAGGCTTCGCCCAGACCTCCACCTCGTTGCCGAAGCAGGCGGCGTCCAGACCGACATGGTTCTCGGAGAAAGTCCCGTCCGCGGCCTGCATGAACGCGCGCATGTCGTACCCGGGCGCGAGGCCTGCCTCGACCGGGTCCATGGCGGTCGGGTTGACGGAGAGCTCGTCCCTCCGCGAGTGCTCCGACATGTCGGCGATCGTCACGAGGTCCAAACGTCCGTTCCCGTCGAGGTCGCCGACGGCGACAGATCTCGAGCTGATCGCTCTCGGCATGCCCTTCGTCTCGACCCGGAAATGAAGGCCGCCGAGGTTGTAGGCGATCAGCGGCCCCCCACCCGGGCCGTGCCCCACGGCGACGAGATCGATCTTCCCGTCTCCGTCGATGTCCCCCGCCGCCACGCCGCCATATTCGAACGAAGCCCCTTCCGGCATGTCGAACTGGAGCGGGAGAGCCTTCCAGCTGCCGTCCTGGAGCTTGAAGCCTTGGAGATTCGCGCTCGTCAGCCGGGCCGGCGGGGCCACGATCTCGAGCTGTCCGTCTCCGTCGAGATCGGCGAGCGCGAAGTTCTGCCTCCAGAAGCCGGCCGTGGGGAGCCCTGCCGAGCTCTCCTGAAGGCGAAGCCGGACTGCCGAGAGCGGAGGGAAGACCTCCTCCAGCTCTTCGGCCGGGACCTGTGACTTGGCGGCCTTCGCGGCTTCCTCCCTCCTCGCACGCAAGACCTCGACCTCCTCGGGCGTTCGGGTGTCGACGCTCGCACCCGCGATGTACCAGGCGGCGTCATCCTCCTTGAGGATCGGCATCGAGTATCTCGAGCTGAGGACCGTATTCCGGATGACGCCTTTCTCCGCGTAGTAGCTTCGAGCGGTCTTCAGGATCCGTATGAGCTTCTGCCCGGTCTTCGGATCCGTCACCTCCGTCGGGGTGTCGGGATCCGGTTCCGTGTCTTCCGGGGGCAGCGTCGGGATGCCGAACAGGTTCAGGCCCGTCCGGGAGACGTTGCTCTCCGTGGCGGGCGCCGCGGCGACGGGAGTCGGCGCGGCGGGTGTCTTGGCCGCTTTCGGGGGCTCCGAGCGCTCTGGGCTCTTGGCGGACGGGCCGGCGCTGCACCCGGCAACCAGGAGGACGGTGGCGAGGATGAGGGCGTGTCTCAAGGTCGAATACTCCTTCGATTTCAGGGGGAGACTACAACGGATCATTCAATCAAGGCTTCCCGGCCCGGGAGCGGGCAGGCGGCGCGATGCGCGGTCCGTCGTCACGGCAGGTCACGGCAGGTCACGGCAGCTCACCGAAGGCCGCCTCGTCTTGA
>CALFNC010000202.1 GCA_937902605.1 uncultured Acidobacteriota bacterium
CCAGACGAATTGGGTCATGTGCGGTACTCCCTCTTCTCCGTGGTGAAGCGCGAGAGAATACCAGCCCTCACCTCGACGCCGGTGCCGGGGCCCGTCGGGACGGGCATGAGGCCGTCCGACGCCTCGAGACGCGGCTCGACGACATCCTCCTCGAAGTAACGCGACGAGGACGAGGTGTCGCCAGGCTTGCTGAAACCCATGAGCGACGCGATCGCCACGTTGTGGGCGCGTCCGACCCCTGCTTCCAGCATTCCGCCGCACCAGAGCGGGATCCCCGCGGCCGCGGCCACGTCGTGAATCGCGAGCGCCTCGCCGTGGCCGCCCACGCGCCCGATCTTCACGTTGATCACTTTGCACGCGCGGAGGGCGATCGCCGTCTTCGCGTCGGCCGCCGACCGGATCGACTCGTCGAGGCAGATCGGCGTCTTGATCCTCCGGGCCAGCTCGGCGTGGCCGGCGATGTCCTCGTGGTGGAGCGGCTGCTCCATGTAGTCGAGGCCGAAGGCGTCGAGGGCGGCAAGCGTCGGCGTGTCGTCGAGGGTGTAGGCCGCGTTCGCGTCGACCGTGAGGACGATCGATGGGAAGGCCTCGCGGACCGCCCGAAGCCGTTCCACGTCACATCCTGGCTCGATCTTCAGCTTGATCCGCCGGTACCCCTGCGCCACGTGCTTCCCAACATTTTCGATGGCTGCCTCGACCGTCGGCGCGATGCTGAGGGAAACGCCCACCTCGATGGTGGTTCGCGTCCCCCCGAGCGCCTTCGACAGCGAGACCCCCTGGGCCCGGGCGAACAGGTCCCGCAGAGCCGTTTCGACCGTCCCCTTCGCCATCCGATTCCCCCGGACCCGCGCGGCCACCCGATCGAACGCCCCGGGGCTCGCGGTCTCCTGGCCGAGGACGAGAGGGAGGAGGTTCTTCTCGAGGATCGCGCCGGCCGTGTCGAGCGTCTCGGACGAGTAGAACGGGTTCTCCTCGGCGACGCATTCGCCCCACCCCGCCAGACCGCCGGCCCTGAGCTCCAGGAGGAGGAACTTCTTGACGTTCGTCTCCCCGAATGACGTCTTGAACCGGAACTTCAGAGGCATCTCCACCGTCCTCAGGACAGCCAGGTCGACTTTCACGCGATCACCCTCCCTTCCGATCATCGCATCTCGATGCCGACCTCCTGACACCGGAAGTCCAGCTCCACAGGGTTCGCGAGCGGCGCGAAAGACTAAGATTGCATGACACGGCGACCAGCGGGCCGCCCGGGGGGGTAACTGTGAGCGAAGCGACACACGAGTCCCAGCCACCCGAAGCCGCCGAACCGGAGACGGAAGGCTTCGACGGCCATGCCAAGGTCGAAAGGCTCTCCGGTCTCCAGGCGCCATCCGGCGCCGGCGAATCGGGCGCCGCCGATCCGAGAGTCGCCGCCCTCACCGATCCGTGGTTTCACCCGCTCCTCGACCTCCCCTACCTCGACAACTACTACAACGAGACCTATCTCTATCTCGTCCCGTCCGACCCGAAGAGCCTCTTCGTCCTCTGGGAGGTGAGCCAGGGAACCCGGGAAGAGATGACGCGCCGGTTCGGGCCCGACTTCCTCGAGAAGAACCACCTGGTCCTCCGCGTCTACGACGTGACGGGCGTCCTGTTCGACGGGTACAACGCGAATTCGTTCTTCGAAGTGGACGACTACCTGAACGACAAGGTCCAGTACTGGGTAGCCGTCGAAGGGGGCCGCGACTACGTCGCCGAGATAGGGTTCCGGGCGGCCGGCACCTCCTATTTCGAGATGGTGGCGCGGTCGAACGCCGTGAGGACCCCGCGAGGAGCTCCCCAGCCGGACGAGACCTATGCCTCGTGGGGCTCGGTCCAGGTCGACGCGAACGACATCGAGGTCCCGGTGGGAACCGACCAGTGGCGCTTCAACCAGTACCTCTACTGGAAGCGGCGGACTCGCGACGTGCCGGCCGAGAAGGGGACATGGGCACTCGTCCTCCACCAGCACCTACCGTTCGTCCGCCACCCGGAGTACGCCGTGAGCCTGGAGGAGCAGTGGTTCTTCGAGGCGGTCGTCTCCGTCTACACGCAGCTCCTCGACATGTTCTGGAGGCTGGAGCGGGACAAGATCGACTTCCGCGTCACGCTCAGCCTGACGCCGCCGCTCCTGTCGATGATGCAGGACCCGCTCTTGAAGGTCCGCGCGGCGCGGCACATCGATGAGTGCATCCGCCTCGCCGAGCGCGAGGTGGGGAACGCCGGCGGCCGCCCCTGGCAGGCCACGGCCCAGCAGACGCTGGACCGCTTCTGGGCCGCCAAGAGGGTCTTCGAAACCTACGACGGCGACCTGACGCAGGGGTACCGTGCCTTCCAGGACCTCGGGAAGATCGAGGTGATCACATGCCCGGCGACGCACATGATCCTGCCGCTGTTCAAGCACTTCCCCGAGATGGTCCGAGCCCAGATCCAGACCGCCTGCAAGCAGTACCGGCGGACGTTCGGGCGGAGCCCCCGCGGCCTCTGGCTCGCCGAGAACGCCTGGACACCGGGCCTCGACGAGTTCCTGGCAGCCGAGGGGATCCGGTGGTTCCTCCTGAACGACCTCGCCGTCCTCGAGGGCGACACGCGCCCCTTCTACGGGACCGCTGGACCGGTCATCACACCGGCCGGCGTCGCCGCCTTCGGCATCGACACCGACACGCGGGCGAAGATTTGGTCGCGCGAGGGGGGCTATCCGGGGCACGTCGACTACAAGGAGTGGTACCGCGACCTGGGCTACGACGCCGACGAGAGCTACCTCCCCGCCTACTGGAAGACCGCCAACGTACGGCGCAACACCGGGATCAAGTACTACCGGATCACCGACAAGAACCTCGACAGCAGCCAGAAGGCCTACTACGACCCAGCGCGCGCCTACGAGACCGTCCACCAGCACGCCGGCCAGTTCGTCTTCGAGCGCGGCGCCCAGGCGAACTACTTCCTCGGCCGCGACGGCGGGCACCGCCCGTGCGTCGTCTCGGCCTACGACGCCGAGCTGTACGGCCACTGGTGGCAGGAGGGCCCGGACTTCCTCGAGTCGGTCTTCCGGAAGATGGCCTTCGACCAGACCGAGGTCCGCCCCGTCACACCAGGGGAGTACCTCGCCGAGCAGCCGACCCACCAGCGGATGGTCCCCGGCGCCGGCTCGTGGGGGAAGGGCCACTACTTCCAGACCTGGGTCGACGACCGGTCGCACCAGCCGAACACCTGGGTCTTTCGGCATCTCTTCCGCCTCTGCGGCCGGATGGCCGATGCGGCGACGCGGTTCAAGGACACCACGGACCCGGTCCTGACGCGCGCGCTCGACCAGGCGGCGCGAAGCCTCTTCCTCGCCGGCGCCTCCGACTGGGGCTTCCTGATCTCGACCGGCCAGGCGATTCGCTACTCCGAGGTCCAGATCCTGACGCACATCGACCGGGCCAAGGAGCTGCTTCGCCAGGTCGAGACAGGGGAGGTCCGCGAGGAGTATCTGGCCCTCCTCGAGAGCGTCGACTGCATCTTCCCGTGGGGGGACATGGACTTCCGGGTCTTCTGCCGAGGCTGAGAGCTGTGCCTCGCCACCGCCGGCTTGCACGCCTCGTTTCCACGCTTGCTGCGCTCGTCACGCTCGGCTCCCTGATCGTTCCTGCCGCCTGCCGCAAGCCGACCGATCCGGTTCGCGGCGCGCTCGACGAGATCGCGGCGGCCGCGGGGAAACGGGACGCGGGCGCGATCTTGAAGCGGGTCTCGCCGGACTTCCGCGATCTGCACGGCGACACCCGCGCCGAGGTCGAGCAAACGATCCGGCGGACCCTCGCCTCCTACGAGGCGCTCTCCGTCAGGCTGTCCGACGTGACGATTGACCGGAAGGAGAAGGAGGCGTGGGCCTTGTTTCGGGCCGACCTCTCGGGGACGCCCACGAAGCTGGGGGGACTCGATACCTGGCTCCCCCGCTCCTCGTCCTGGCGCTTCGAGGTCCGGCTCGTCGAGGAAGGCAGCGGCTGGAACGTCGCCTGGGCAGCGTGGACGCGCGCCGATTGAGGGGCGGGCGCGTCAGGGTAAACGAACGGCCGCCTCCTCCGTATAGAAGAGGCATGACCGGAACGGAGCTCCCCCCGCGACGCCCCTGCCACGGCAGCCCCTCTTCTCGCGCGATGAGGGCTGGCCCCGATCCTGCAAACGGGAGCACGGCGTCATGAGGAGAGGACAAAGCGGCATCGCGCCCATTCAGAGAGCCCTTAGGGTGCGCACGGTCTCGTCCGATGAGGACTCCGACCGCGAGTGGCTTTCGTCCCTCTTCGACGCGTTCGAGAAGACCGAGCGCGACCTCGACACGCTGGTCGCCTGGAGAACGAGGAGGATCGCGAAGGCACGAGAAGCGGGTCTTTCGACTCGCATTCGACGGACCGTCGCGACCGTTCCCTCACACGGGCGCCGACTGGAAGACCTCTTTCGGGATTTCGGAAGGATGGACCGAGAGGGTCTGACGTGACCTTGGAAGGGGCCGCGCGGGCGGGCTTGGGAGACGAAGCCCAGGCCCCTACGCCAGCCGCTCCTGGATCGGGCGGATCGCTTGGGCCCGGCCGGTCGTCTCGTCGACGTCCACGATCGCGCCGCACATCCTCATATCGCGCGTGGCCGTCTCCATCGAGCGAGGCGTCTGCATCAGGAACTTCTCGAGGATGTTCTTCGGGTCGAACCCGATGACCCCCTCGTAGGCGCCGCACATCCCGGCGTCGGTCTGGTAAGCGGTCCCCTTCGGCAGAATCCGCGCGTCAGCAGTTGGCACGTGCGTGTGTGTCCCGATCACGAGCGACACCCGTCCGTCGAACCAGAATCCGGTGGCCTGCTTCTCGGAGGTCGCCTCGGCGTGGATGTCGATCACGATGACCTTCAGGTCCGGGCGCTTCTCCCTCATCTCGGCGATCGCCTGATCCCCCACCCGGAAGGGGGAGTCGGTGTTCACCATGAAGACCTGCCCCTGCAGGTTTAGGACTCCCACGGGGATTCCCGCCGGCGTCTCCTGGAGCGTCCAACCCTTGCCGGGGTTCCCCGGCGGGTAGTTGGCCGGGCGGATCAGGTTCCCGAGGTCGCCCAGGAGCGGGACGAACTCCTTCTTGTCCCAAATGTGGTTGCCGCTCGTGAAGACGTCGATCGGAAGCTTCGACAGCTCCGCGAAGATCTCGACCGTCACGCCAAAGCCGCCGGCCGCGTTCTCGACGTTCGCGATGGTGAAGTCGATCTTCTCGCGCTCGACCACCTTCGGCAGGAGATTCAGCGCCTTCCGTCCGGGCTTGCCGACGATGTCGCCGAGGAACAGGAGCTTCATGAAGTCAGGTCCATAACCTTTCTACTGGGCATCGAGGGAGAACGGCGGAACCGGGACCCGGATTCCGGGCGGGTTCAGTCCCGGGACGCGGAGGGGGCCCGGGGGAACCCGGTCCGGG
>CALFNC010000203.1 GCA_937902605.1 uncultured Acidobacteriota bacterium
CCCGCCAGACCCACCTCGGAGAGCGCCCCGACCGAAAGCCGGCCGGGCGTCTTCCGGCCCGAGCCATCCGAGATCGACCGGCTTCTAGCCGCAGCCCGTGCATATCCGCTCGGCATCGACTACCTGATGAAGGGGTACCTCGGCTCGGTCGCCGCCACGTTCGGCGTCCACGCGTTCGTCGTCGAGGAGGCGAGGCGGCAGGCCCGCCGGGACGCACCGGACAAGAAAGGGGGTCGCGATGGCCTTCCCTGAGTCGGTCGTCTGCTGCGAGTGCTGGGCCCGCGACGGGCTGCAATCGATGCCGGTCCTCGTCTCCACCGGCCACAAGGAGAAGATGATCGAGCGGATCGAGGACGCGGGCTTCCGGAAGCTCGAGGTCACGTCGTTCTCGCACCCGAAGCTCCTCCCCCAATTCGCCGACGCCGAGGAGGTCCTGAAGCGGATCCGGCGCAAGCCTGGCGTCTCGTACGTCGTCCTGATGCCAAACACCCGCGGCTTCGATCGGCTCGAGGTCTGTCAGAAGGACGGGCGCGGCGCGGACGAGATCATCCTCATGATCTCGGCCAGCGAGAGGCACAACAAGCTCAACTTCCGGATGACCCACACCGAAGCGATGGCGGAGCACGCGGCGATCATGAAGCGGGCATACGCTCTCGGGATCCGGGTGATCGGCTGCGCCGGAACCGTCTACGGCTGCCCCGTAGCCGGGGACATCACGACGGCCGAGGTCGCGAAGATCGTCCGCTTCTACCTCGAGGAAGGGGCCCAGACGATCATGCTGGGCGATACGACCGGCGTAGCGAACCCGAAGCTGGTGCGCCGGCGCGTCGGAGAGCTCATCTCGATGTTCCCGCGAGCCGAGTTCATCGCCCACTTCCACGACACGCGCGGCTCGGGCGTCGCGAACACGCTCGCGATGCTGGAGCTCGGGGTCCGGTATGTCGATTGCTCGATCGGGGCGATCGGCGGCCAGCCGGCAACGGGGGCGGCGAAGTACTCCGCCGGCTACACGGGCAACACGTGCAGCGAGGACCTGATCGCCATCCTCGAGGAGATGGGAATCCGGACCGGGATCGACGTGGAGTCCCTGATCGACGCCGGCCTGCGGGCGGAGGAGATCCTGGGGCAGAAGCTCCGCTCCAACGTCATCCGCTGCGGCCCCGTCATCCACGGCGAGTCGGCGCCCGAGAAGGAGGCGGGAGTCTCCATCTCCCCGCGCCCGGCTTAGCCCGGCTTAGTCCGGACGGGCTCGGGCCCCCCTTCCGCCTCCCGTCAGAACGGTCGGAGCTGCCGCGCCAGAAGATCGCGGACGGCGGGTGGCCGCCTCAGCAGCGCTATCCGCCCGTCCCGAACGCCGACCTCCGCAGGCCACTCGTGCGAAAGGAAGAGGGGCATCGACTCCGTGTAGCCGTAGGCCCCGGCGTTCTCGACCGAGATCAGGTCCCCCCTCTTTGGGACCGGAATCCTCGCCGAGGCGTGGAGCACGTCGATGCTGGTGCAAAGCGGCCCGGCCACGATGCACTTCCTCGCCGCACCCGGACGGGGTCCGACCGCCCGGACCCGGTGAGGCGTTCCGATCAGGGCGGGCCGGACCAGATGGTGGATGCCGCCGTCCACGAGAACGTAAAAGCTCCCCCGGCTCATCTTCGTCCCCACCACCTTCACGACATACTCCCCCGCCTGTGCGACCAGGAAGCGCCCCGGCTCGAAGACGAGCCGCGTCTCGGCGAGGAGCGGCTGCCGGTCCACGTTCCTCGCGATCGCCGCCAGGCCTTTCCCGAGGCGTCTCAGGTCGAGCGGCTTTTCGCCGTCCTGGTACGGGACGCCGAGGCCTCCGCCGAAGTCGACGACCCGGAGGGGGACGTCGTGCCTCCGGGCCAAGGACACCGCTAGCTCGAGCACCCGGCGGGTGTTCTCGACGAGCGCCCCGGCGTCCAGAACATTTGACGCGTTGAAGACCTGGAATCCGCCGATCGCTAGATGCGGAAACCGATCCCTCGTTCGGAGCGCCCGCTCCGCGGACGGGATGTCGAACCCGAATTTCTTCGCGCCCGGGCCGCCGATGATCGTCCGCGTCTCCTCGATTCCCCACTCCGGGTTGAGGCGGAGACCGACCCGGACGTTGCGCTTCAGCCGGGCGGCGATCGCCTCCATCCGTTCGAGCTCTTCCGGCCCCTCGGCGTGGATCTGACCGATCCCCGCGCGGATCATCGCATCGAGGTCCTCGTCGGTTTTCGAGGGGCCGGTCGCCAGGAGGCGGGAGGCGGCCAGCCCGGCCTTCCGAGCGGTCCGCAGCTCGCCCCGCGACGCCACGTCGGCTCCGATGCCGGTCCGGCCCAGGACTGTCAGGAGGCCGAGCGACGGGTTTGCCTTCACCGCGAACGCGATCTCGAACCGGGGGCCAACGGTCGCTCCAAGAGCTGCCACGCGGGCTTCCACGGCGTCAAAGTCATAAACGTAGAACGGCGTCCCGAACCGCTCCGCGATTTCCTCCAGAACCTGGGACGGAAGGCTCACTCGGGACGTCTCAGGGCGCTTTCGAGAGCCGTTTTTGCGTCGGTCTTCGCGTCGCGGTACTTGACGATCACGGGCGCCGCGAGGGAGATCCCCCTCTCGGTGGCCCACGCGCCCGGCGCTGGCCGGCTCCCCGGCACGACGACCGCGCCCTCCGGAATCTCGAGCGGCAGCCCGGGAACGCCCCGCAGCTCCCGCTCGTTCGGCAGGTCGAAGACCACCGTCGACGCCGTCAGGATCGTCCCCGAGGCGAGGACCGCGCGTCTGCGGACGAGAACGCCCTCGTAGATTCCGCAGCCTCCGCCGACGAAGACGTCGTCCTCGATCACGACGGGACGGGCCCCGATCGGCTCGAGGACCCCGCCCACCTGCGCTGCGGCCGAGAGGTGTACCCGCTTCCCCACCTGTGCGCACGACCCGACCAGCGCGTGGCTGTCCACCATCGTCCCCTCGTCGACGTACGCGCCGACGTTCACGTAGGCCGGCGGCATCACGACGACCCCTTTGGCGAGGTAGGCCCCGCGGCGGATCGTGCTCCCGCCCGGGACGACGCGCACGCCATCCGGCAGGGCGCGCGGCGGGAGCGTGTCCCGGTCGCGGAAGCGAAAGATGCCATCGCCGGTCTCCTGGTCGACGCCGAGGCGGAAGGCGAAGAGGATCCCTTCCTTCACCGCCGTGTTCGGGACCCACCGCCCCTCGGCATCGGGCGCCGCCGCCCGGACCTCTCCTCGTTCCAGCGGCTCGAGGAGGGCCAGAACCTCGTGACGGTTCATTAAGCCTCCTTCAGCAG
>CALFNC010000204.1 GCA_937902605.1 uncultured Acidobacteriota bacterium
GGGGGGCATCATCGGCGGGTTCGACTTCCCACAGATGGTCACCTACATCTCGACCGGATGGGCCCTCCGGAGCTTCTACTTCAACGAGGTCGATCGTGACATCGCGAGCCAGGTCCAGGAGGGACGCCTCGCCATGTCGCTCATCAAGCCGGTCGACTTCCAGGCGATGGTCCTCTCGCAGGCGCTCGGCGAGAGCGCCTTCCGACTGCTCCTCTTCTCACTCCCGATCGCCACGCTCCTCTTCCTCGTCTACCCGCTCCGCCCTCCAGCCTCGCTCCTGGCGGCGCTCCTCTTCGGCGTGTCGGGCCTCCTCTCGGTCCTGCTGGTCGGAGCGATCAACTTTTGCGTGGGCCTGATCGCCATCCGGACGCGGTCGATCCTCGGCTTCCTAAGGGCCAAGTACCTCGTCCTCGAGCTCCTCTCGGGCCTCCTCATTCCGCCCTCGCTCTTCCCCGAACGGGTGCGGCCGCTCCTCGACTGGCTCCCGTTCCCCCACATGAACTACACGCCGGGACGCATCTACCTGGGCCTCGTCTCCGGGCCCCAAGCCGCGCGGGCGCTCGCCCTCCAGGCGGCGTGGACCCTGCTGCTCCTGGGCCTGGGACGGCTCCTCTGGCGGGCAACTCGCCGGCGGATCGTCGTGCAGGGAGGATGACCGGTTGAGAGGTCGGCTAGGCTTCCACCTCCGGCTGCTGGCGCTCTACTTCGCCCAGTACACGAAAGCCCGGCTCATATACAAGGCCGACTTCCTGACATCGCTCTTCGCCTCATTCGCCGGGACGGCGGCGTCGTTCTCCGTCGTCCTCCTCCTCTTCTCGCGCTTTCCGCACCTCCAGGGGTGGAGCTTCCCGGAGATCATCTTCCTCTACGGCTTCTCAATGTTGCCGCTCGGGATCTTCAACGTCGTCTCTCTCAACCTCTATGACTTCGCCGACCGTTACCTGACGGAGGGGCGATTCGACCGGGTCCTTCTGCGCCCTGTTTCCCCTCTCTTCCAGATCCTCTTCGAGTCGTTCCGGCTCGAGGCGCTACAGGAGATCCTGACCGGCCTCTTCGCCATGGCCTGGGCCCTGCGGCGGCTCCCTGCCCCGAACCTCGGCGCCCTGCTTCTCCTCCCCCTCTGGGCCCTCTTCGGAGGGGCGATCTACGTCGGCGTCTTCGCGATCCTGACGGCGACCAGCTTCTGGATCGAGGACCGGATCGGCCTCGGCCCCCCCGTCTTCAACTTGATGGCCTTTGGCCGGTACCCGATCACCATCTACGACGTGAAGGTCCGCGTCCTGATCTCCACCGTCATCCCATTCGCGTTCGCGAGCTTCTACCCGACCGCAATGGTCCTCGGGCGCCGCGAGTTCCTCCCGTTCTTCTGGGGCGTCCCGCTCGTCGCTGCGATCGTCGGGGCCGTGGCTATCTCCATGTGGCGGGCCGGCATCCGCCGCTACGGCTCGACGGGGAGTTGAACATGGCCGGTGGCTTCGGCCTCCTCGATCTCGCCGTCGTCGTCGTCTACCTTTCCTTCACCACCGCCCTCGGGGTGTGGCTGGGACGTGGCCAGAAGGGGGCGCGGGACTATTTCGTGGCCGACCGCTCGCTCCCCTGGTGGGCGGTGATGTTCTCCATCGTCGCCTCCGAGACGAGCGCGCTCACGTTCATTTCGATCCCCGGCCTCGCCTACGCCGGTGACCTCGGATTCCTGCAGATCGCAGCCGGCTACATCCTGGGACGGATCATCGTCGCCCGCGTCCTTCTCCCCCTCTACTTCCAGGGCGAGCTCGTCACGGCGTACGCGCTCCTCGAGAACCGGTTCGGCCCCGCCACGCGCCGGTTTGCGAGCATCGTCTTCATGGTGACGCGGGCAATGGCGGACTCGGTCCGCGTCTTCGCGACCGCGATCCCGATCGCGCTCATCATCGGTCCCGTCGTCCCGCGGCAGTACCTGATGCCCTCCGCGATCCTCGTCCTCGGCATCCTGACAATCGTCTACACCTATCGGGGCGGGATGCGCGCCGTGGTCTGGACCGAGCTCGTCCAGGCCGGGATCTACCTGGCTGGCGGCATCAGCGCGATCGTGCTCCTTGGCAATGCCGTCGACGGGGGATGGGGCACCATCCTCTCCTCGGCCGGAGCGGCCGGAAAGCTCCGCGCGATCGACCTCTCGACGTCACTCGACCGGCCCCACACCATCTTCGCCGGGCTCATCGGCGGAGCGTTCCTCGCGATGGCCTCGCATGGCGCCGACCAGATGATCGTCCAGCGCCTCCTCTCGTCCCGGTCCCTTCGCGACGCCCAGAAGGCGATCATCGGGAGCGGAATCGCCGTCTTCGTCCAGTTCTCGCTCTTTCTCACCGTGGGCATCGGCCTCTGGCGGCTCTATGGCACGCGGACCTTCGGCACGCCCGACGCGGTCTTCCCGACGTTCATCCTCGAGCGGATGCCGCACGGCCTCCTCGGGCTGATCGTCGCCGCGATCGTGGCCGCTACGATGAGCACCCACTCGGGCGCGATCAATTCCCTCGCGGCCGCGACGACGCTCGACATCTACCTGCCCCTCACCGGGCGGACGGCGGAGGACCCGGTGACGTTTCGGGCCGGCCGCATTTTCTCGATCCTCTGGGGCGTCGTCCTGACCGGAGGAGCGCTCCTCTTCCCGGAGGGTCGAACGCCGGTGGTCGTCATCGCCCTCTCGATCGCGTCGTTCACCTACGGCGCGCTGCTCGGGACGTTCTTCCTCGGCATCGGGAACCGCCGCGCGAACCAGCGCGACGCGATCCTAGGGATGTCGGTCGGCATCGGCACGATGGCCGGCGTCGTCTTTGCGAAGCCCCTGGCGGCGGCCTACCCGTCGCTGCGGGCGGTCCTTGGCCCGTTTGCCGGCATCGCCTGGCCCTGGTATGTCCTGATCGGCGTCACGATCACGCTGGCCGTCGGGTCGCTCTCCTCGCTCACGCACGACCCCCGCCGGCCCGGTAGGCTAGTCGTCTAGGGTTTCTCGACCCCTTCCGTTCCCCCCGCCTCGACCTCCGAGGTCAGGAGCTTTCCGTCGCCAGCGTCGACCGCGATCTCCTGAACGCCCTTCGTGTCGCCAAAGCGGAGGAAGAACGTCCAGACGAGGCATCCCTCGTAGACCTCCACCTCGCCCGTGATGACGGAGACCGGCTTCTTCGGCGCCACGAAGTCCAGGGCGCGGCGCTCGGCCGCCGCCTGCGAGATATTCGCGAGCCGGGCGAGCTCCGCGGCGGTGGCGCCGCGGGCCGGGCGGACCGAGCACTTCGCCATGCCCGCGGGAGGAACGGCCGGAGCCGCGGGAGCGATGGGCTCCACCGGGGGG